>JBFYZE010000082.1:0-9130 GCA_041309665.1 Gemmatimonadales bacterium
TCTGCACCGTCATGGCCTCCCCGCCCGCCCGCGCAGCACCTGCTCGTAGACGGCCTCGTAGCCGCGCACCATGTCCAGGGCGCGGAAGAGGCGGTGTACCCGCCCCGGCCCCTCTGCCGCCAGGCGGGATCGGGCCCCCGGGTCCCCGAGGAGCGTCGCGAGGGCGTCCGCCAACGCTTGGGCGTCTCCCTTTGGGACGATCACACCCGCCTCCCCCACCACCTCTGGAGCCCCGCCGGTGTCGGTGGCCACCACGGGAACGCCGAGCGCCATGGCCTCGGCGAGCACGAAGCCGAAGGACTCGGCCAGGCTGGGGAGCACCAGCACGTCAGCCAACGCCATGACGTCGTAGACGTCGGCGCGGTATCCGAGGAAGCGGACGGCGTCCGCCAGCCCCAACCCCTCGACGTCGGCCTGGAGCCGGGCGCGCTCTTCGCCCTCGCCCACCAGGAGGAGGCGGAGTCCCGGGAAGGCCGGCCGGATCCTCGCCAGCGCCCGGAGGAGGAACGGGTGTCCCTTCTCCTCGTGGAGGCGGGCCACCATCGCCACCACCGGACCGCCACCGAGCGCCATCTCCTCCCGAAGGCGCTCCAGGATCCGCGGATCCCGGGGAGGGATGTCCTCGATACCGTTGTGGACGACCCGGATCTTCGCCGCCGCGGCACGCTCACGCTCCACCATGATGGCGCGGGTGGCCTCGGAGACGGCGATCACGGCGTCTGCCCCCGCGGTGACCATCCGGTCCAGCGCGTGGTGCGCCGGGCGGTTGAGGCGGAGCAGGTGGTCGGAGTGGTGGCGGGTCACGACCACGGAGGGGACGCGGGCCAGCCGGGCGGCCATCAGGCCCACCACGGACGCGTAGAACGTGTGGAGATGGACGATGTCCGGTCGGTGGCGGCGGAGTTCGCGGACGAGGGCGGGCACCCCCAGCGGGTAGCGGCGCCTCCCCCTGACTCCCACGGAGAACGTATGGAGGCCGGCCCCGGCGAGCATCTCCTGCAGCGGTCCGGGAGGCTCCAGGCTCCCGATGGCGAGGACGTACCTGGAGCGGTCGTGGTGCCGCACGATGGACTGGAAGTAGCGGGTGGCGCCGCTCTGATCGATGAGGTGCGTCACCGCCACGCGCCCGTCTTCCCTCATGCGCCACCTCCCCGCCACTGGGCCACGGCGGTCCGGAGGTAGTAGCGCCACTCCCCCGACGGGCGGCCCTTCAACAGGCGCACGACGCCCTCGACGGAGTACGCGAGCGCCGTCGCGGCCTTGAGGAGCGCCACGTAGGTCGTGCCCCGGAGGTCGCCCACGACGCGATAGGTCTCCTTCCAGATGCGACCGTCGCGCTGGGCCCGGTCCCAGGTGAGCGCCGCACTCCGCCCACCGTGATGGAGGGCGCGCGCCTCGGGGACGATCCAGCACTGCCATCCGCGCCCCCACATGCGCGCACACCACTCGATGTCCTCGCCGTACATGAAATGCCGCTCGTCGAAGCCACCCACCTCCCGCACGGCCTCCATGCGCACCAGCAGGAAGGTCCCCCAGACCCAGTCGACCGGCCTCGGGCCTGCCTCGTCCCAGTACGTCCCCAGGAGCCAGCGCCCCCGGGCTCCGCTCGGGAGCAGCTTGTGGAGCCGCAGGCCCTCGGCGAGCGTGCGACCCACCGCCGGGAACCGGCGCGCGGGCTTCTGGGACACGCCATCGGTGCCGTCGAGCCCCCCCGAGGCCACGCCCGCCAGCGCATGGCCGTCCATGAAGCGCACGAGGGCCTCGACGGCGCCGGGAGCGGCCTCGGCGTCGCTGTTCAGGAGAAGGGCGAACTCGGTGGTGACCTGGGCGAGCGCCTGGTTGTTGGCCCTGGCGAAGCCGACGTTCTCGGCGTTGGCGATCAAACGCACGTCCCCTGCCCGGCGCCGGACACGCTCCACGCTGTCGTCCGTTGATGCGTTGTCCACCACGATGGCCGTCGCCGCCTGCGCCGCCACAGAGGCCAGGGCGGCCTCGAGGAGGTCGGCGGTGTTGTAGCTCACCACCACCGCGGTCACGCGCTCGCCTGCCCGCCTGCCCTCCTCCCTGCGCCGGAACCCAGCCGCCGCCGCCCGTCCTTCCCCCCATCCGCGGGCCGCCTGGGCGGAGATCAGCGTGTCCATGAGGCGCGCGAACGGAGCCCCGGACAGGGCGAGCCGCTCCGCCAGCCGGACGGCCGCCTCCAGGGTGCCCAGGGGGAGCGCGTGCGCCGCCAGGAGCCGGGCCCGGATCTTGAGCGCCCTGAGCGCGGGGGTCAGGGGTCGTCGGGGATCGTGGGCGGCGGCCATGGCGCGGACGCGCCGGCTCCGGGACGCGGCCACCGGATCGATGCCGAGGAGCTCGGCCGTGGCCTTGGCGTAGCGGGCCTGCCGGCGACCGAAGGTGATGGCGTCCACGGGATCGTGATGGCGCGCCACCAGGTCGGGGAAGTGGAGCACGGGAATGCCCGCCAGGCGTGCCCGGATCCCCAGGAGGTAGTCCTCCGCGCTGGCCGCCCGCACCTGCTCGTCGAATCCCCCCACTTCCAGGAAGCGGGCTCGATCCACGGAGAGGTTCGCCCCGGTCACGAGCTCCACCTCCTGAGCCCCCTCCCGGCCCTCCAGCCAACGCCGCTCGAGATCGAGACGGTACGCGTCGATGGCCCGAGGCGGACGATCACCGAGGACGTAGGGCGAGGGCCCGCAGATCCAGGCACCCCCGTTGGCGGCGGCCAGGTCCAGGTGCCTTCGCGCGAATTCGGGGTCCACCTCCATGTCGTCGTCGATGAACAGGATCCGCGCCCCCGTGCTCTCCCGCACGCCGCGGTTCCTGGCGGCCGCCACCCCCCCGTTCTCCTTCCAGACGTAGCGCAACGACGGACGGATGGCGGCCATGGCCCGCAGCCCCTCCCTCGGGCCCTGGGGCGACCCGTCCTCCACCACGACGACCTCGATGGGAGCGGACACGTCCTGGCCGAGGAGCTCCTCGACCAGGCGCTCCACCCGCCCGGTCCGCCCGAAGGTCGGAATCACCACGCTGAGGGACATCATCGGGTAAAGCTACCGTTCCAGTGGGCTTTCGCCGGCATATACCGTCAGCCCGCGGCGCCAGCCCCGCTGCACATGCGCGGCCACGACGAGGTGCTCGCGGAGATGGTCGGGGCCCAGCTCCATGTCGTCGTCCACGAAGAAGAGGATCGGGGCCCGTGCCTCCCGTGCTCCCCGGTTGCGCGCCCTGGCCGGGCCCCCGTTCACTGTCCTCGTCACCCTCAACGACGAGCCCCTCGGGCCCGTGACGAGCCCGGCGAGCCGCGGCTCGACAGGCTCCGGAGAACCAACGTCCACCACGACGATCTCGAGGCCTCCGGGAGCGAGATCCCGTCGGAGCAGCTCATCGAGGAGTGCCCGGAGCCGACCTCCGGTACCGTACGTCGGCACCACGCCGGTGACACGCGGTGCCGCGCTCACAGAACCTCCTGGAACAGCTCGTGGAACCGTCCCGCGGTCTTCGTGACATCGACGTGCTCCTCCGCCCACCTTCGCGCCGCCTCACCCATCCTGCGTCGTGCCACCGGATCCTCCAGCACACCGCTGAGCGCCCCCGCCAGGGCCTCGGCGTCGCCGGGGCGGACGAGCCGGCCCCGCTCCCCGTCCACGATGAGGTCGGGAATGCCTCCCGAACCGGACGCGACCACGGCACGCCCCAGGGTCAACGCCTCCCGGACGGCGTTGGGATAGGGGTCCGGGAGCACCGAGGGGTGCACCACCACGTCGGCCATGGACAACAGCCTGACGTCCCCCGGCGGGAAAACGGAGAAGCGATAGAGACGGCGCCAGGGATCCGGCGCACCCTCGAGGATTCCCGTCACCGCGTCCCGGTCCGCCCCCTCGCCGAGGAAGAGCAGGTTGAACGGACCGATCCGGTTCCCGCGCGCGATCATGGAGAACGCCCGCGCCGTAACGCGCTGACCCTTCCAGGGGAGCACGGCGCCCACCTGGACCACCAGGGGGAGACGAGGATCGAGGCCGAGGGCCTGGAGCGCGCCCTCCCGATCCGCACCCTCGGCGGCCGCGCGCACGCGCCGCACGTCGGTGCCGTCGGGGACGACCCTTACCCCCGCGTCGAACACGTCCGCCATGGCACGGCTCGGCACCGTGACGGCGGAGGACGAGCCCTGGATGAAGCGGGCGAAGACCCGGGAGGCCGCCTGCCGCGGGTCCAGCCACTCCTTGACGAGCCATACGTGGGGAACGCCGAGTCGGCGGGCGATGGCCGGGCCGTAGGTCACGGCCGTGGTGCTGGAGAGGACGAGATCGACGTCCAGATCCTGCGCGACCGTCAGCACGCTCCGGGTGGGCCGTCGGCAGGCCAGGAGATGGCGGCCCACGATCCTGGCCCAACGAGCCGGCGATCTGCGGACCTCGGCGTTCTCCTGGAGCAGGTACGTGAACAGCGGCGCGTCCGTGTCCAGGGAGCCCAGGAGCAGTCCCGCGTCCAGCTCCTCGGTGGCGTCCGTGGATCGGCTCACCCCCGCCCACGCGACCCGGATGCGCTCGGGCCCCAGCGCGTTGAAGAGGTTGACGAGATCCCGGTCCGCGCCTCCCACGCCGCCCCGCGAGTTGGTGAGCGCCAGGAGGCGGATCGGCTCCCGGGAGTCCGCCGGGCCGCTCATGCCCGCACCGAGTCGAGAAGCGTCCGGCGCTCCTCGGGACGGAGGACCCAGAGGTACGACACGGCGACGAGGGCCACGAACGACGCCACGGCCAGGGCGGTCCGCGGCACCAGGCCTGGCGGGGTCGTCAGGGCGGCGACGGCCAATCCGATTCCCCCGAGCCACGTCGCGACGAAGGCGGGCGAGAAGATCCGTCCGACGCGGCTCCGGCCCACCAGCAGGACGATGGCGGGCGTGGTCACCACCTGGGATCCCAGGAACGCGATCGCGGCGCCGGTCACCCCGGCCCGAGGCGCGAGCAGGGCGATCCCCCCCAGGTACACCACCGCGAGCGCGCCCGCATACCAGACCAGGTATCGCGGGCGGCCCGTCCCCCTGGCCAGCTCGATGGCCGGCACGGCGGGAAGGGAGAGCGCGAAGGCCGCGAACAGCAGTTGGAGCACCTTCGCCGCCTCGGCGGAGAAGTCCGCTCCCATCCAGGCCGTGAGGAACGGCTCGGCCAGCAGGATCGCCGGCACCATCAACGCCATGCCCAGGAGCGCCAGGATCCTGGAGCCGGACACGAGCACCCGGTCCAGCGTCCCCTCGTCCCCCGCCGCATCCAGGTGGGCCACCATGGGATAGAGCGCCGTCGACAGACCGTAGGCCATCCTGTTCAGCGTCTGGAACACACCGAAGCTCACCGTGAAGAACGGCAGCGCCGCGATGGGGACGAAGACCCCCACCAGGAGCGAGCCCCCCGCCAGGGAGGCCTGGGTCAAGAGGCCCGCGACCCACAAGGGGCCGCCGAAGCGAAGCATCGCGCCCACCAGCGCCCTCCCGGGGACCCGCAACACCAGGGCGGAGGGCCGGGTCCGCCGCAGGCCGACCAGGTGGGCGGCCACCAGGCCGCTGGCGGTGAGACCGCTCCACAGGACGATCCAGCGGGCGTCGAATCCCAGGAGCGCGAGGATGATCCCCCCGACGATCTGCACCGTCCCGCCGAGAGCCCCCAGCGTGCTCAGGACCGCGAAGCGCTGAAGGCCCTGCCATACGGACGACGCAACCGACGCCAGGAGCGTGGCGATGAGGATGATCACGCCGATGCGAAGGGCGTCGACGCCCAGAGGCCGCAGCGGAGCCGGGACGTCGAACACCTGGGTCACCAGGACCCCCGCGCCCGCGAAGAGCACCAGGGAACCGACCAGGCCGAGGATCGTCACCGCGCCCAGGGCCACCGACACCGACGCCCCCATGGCCGCCGTGTCGTCGCGGGCGTCGGCGTCCGCCACCCTCCAGACCGTGGCGCTGAGCACGCCGAACTCGAACGAGGCGATGAGCGTCGTCGCCAGGCTGACCACGGCCAGGAGCCCGTATTGGGTGTCCCCCAACGTGTGGAACAAGATGGGCGTGCCCACGAAGCCGAGAACCGCGAGCCACACCTGCTGCGCGAAGCTCCACCCCGTATTGCGGGCGAGGCGTCCGGACAAGCGAGCCTCCGCCGCGGCCCGGCCACGCAGTCGCGTCAGAAGTCCCACTCGAACCGCCTGAAGGCTTCGGTGTCGTTGAAGGTGGGCCCCCGTCCCCGGGGCCCGGCTACGACGGCCCGGACGGCGCGCCGCAGCTCGAAGACGGCCGGCCATCGCTCCTGCACCGTGTCCAGCTCGGCCCGAATCCACCGCCCCACCCTTCCCACGCCGGGCCCGGCAGTCGCGAGGGCCCCGCCGCTCCAGAGCGTAGCATAGTCGCTCTGAGCCGGGGGATGCGTCAGAACCGGCCCGGCAGCGACGCGCTTCGCCACGATCCACTGGGTCACCGGCCGCCCGGACGTGAGGTTGACGCGACGCCCCAGACGCGCCGGATCCACGACCTGGAACAGCGGCGTCCGGCGCTCCGGGTCCTGGGCGAGGAGCGCCAGCTCCAGTTCGAACCCGTTGGGAGGCCGCAGGACGGAGAAGAACAGCTCGGGGCTGAACTGGTAGAAGCCGTGCCCACAGAAGTTGTCGGCCGGCGACATGAACACGATCCGCCCGCCCAGCCGGACGAGCTCGAGGCAGCTCCGGAGCGCGCGGGGGAAGTCGAACACATGCTCCAGCGAACCTCCGTCGATGACCAGGTCGAACCGTTCTCGGAGGTCGTCGCCGAGGGGCTCATTGAGATCGTGGAGGAGGGTCGCGCCCTCGTAGTCGCTGGCGTCCAGGGCATCCACCGATGCGGCTCCCAGGGCGAGCAGGAGGGGATCGGCCCAGTCCCCGCGCTCCAGCTCTGCCAGGGGGGCCGCCGCGCCGTCTCCCATTCCCGCGGCCACCCTGGACCGCACCACGTCACCCTCTACCATGAGGAGTTGGCGGCCGATCGTCACGGTGCGGCCGAAGGGCACACCCGACCTCGCGAGGTGGATCAGGAGCTCGACGCTCTTCAGTTGGATTCCCATGCCCGTCCCTCCGGTACGCGCGTTGCAGCGTGGCCGTCTCGAGCCGACCCCCCTTTCGACAGAGTCAGGATCACCTCCTCGCCCATCCCCAGGCCCAAGCCTACCACCGCCGTCTCGGCCGCGCCGAGCATCCGGTCCGCGAGCACAGGCGCGGGCACCTGGTCCCCAGGCCGCCAGTCGGCCCGCCCTCGCGCCCGCGAGGCGGCAGAGAAGAGAGCCGGCCGGTCCGCCACAGTCCTGCAGCTCTCGCGACGCAGCCCCACCTCCTCGAGAGCGCCGACGAGAGCCGCCGCGGGGGGTACCACCAGGTGTCGGGGAGGATCCCAGTGGCACCAATGCTCGCAATAGACCCTCGCGAGCAGGGACTCGGGATTGGGATAGACCAGCACCAGCCGACCGTTCGGGGCCAGGAACCTGGAGAGGCCCGCCACGGCCTGCACGGGCTCCACCAGGTGCTCGAGGACATGGGCCAGGAGGATCAGATCGTAGGGGCCCGAATCGCTCGAGAGCCCCTCGATCCCCCCTGCCTGCACCCTGGCCCCGGTCCGTTCCCGGGCGACCCCGGCCGCGCGCACATCCCACTCGCTGCCCTCCACGCGCCACCCGAGGGCCTGCAGCCGGAGCATGTACCACCCGGAGCCGCAACCCACATCCAGGAGCGACCCTCCGGGAACCCGCGGCAGGAGCTCGTCGGGCACCAGGTCGTAGAAGGCGCGCTCACGGAGCCAACGGAGCCTGGCCAGGGCACCGGCGCGCGGAGTGGATGCCGACCGCACGCCCCTCACCTCGGCCTGTACCCCGTCGCGGACCCAGCTCTGGAGGCGGCCGAGCAGTCCGGCAGCCCGGCTCCCCGTCCAGGGCGTCCGAGCGTCGCCATCGTGCGTGTAGTAGCCAGCCGGATAGAGCTTCGGGAGGTCGGCGTCGAGCACGCGCGGTGACTGGAAGACGGACGAGCAGCGCCCGCAGCGGCGGTAGGTGAAGGAGCCAGGTGTACCGTGGAGATGGTCGGGAGCCGCGAAGAACGCAGTGGATGCCCCGGCGCCGCAGATCGGGCAGGGACGGTCCTGGGCCTCGGTGCGAGGAAGGGGCATCATGGCATCCCTGGCGGTGGCGTGGCGGTTGGGATCGGGCGAATCACGGCCCTAACCATGGCGTGCACCCGGTCTCGGCGCGACCCGCCCATGACGGCGCCGGGTCGGGCGAAACGGGGCGGCGTCGGCCCACGAGAGCGCGCGGCAGGTGCCGGCCATCACGGGTACGGTGATCCTCTCACCATCCCCGCCACCCCCATCAACCCCCAGACATGCCTCAGATCCTCACTCGCCAGGAAGAGGCCGTTCACCGCCACGGCCACGAAGGCCAGGCCCACGGCGACCTGGGCACGGGAGAGGCCGCGGCCGACGTCGCCCACCGTCTCCACCACGATCCACCATACCCCCACGCCAGCCAACGCCAGCCCCACCACCCCGAACTGCCCGAGGATGGACAGGTACGCGTTGTGGGCGTCCCAGAGCCCCAGAGTGCCCCCCTGGAGGCGATCGGCGGCCTCGGCCAGATACGGAGCCGCCCCCACCCCCAGGAGCGGATTCTGGCCGACCGCTGCCAGGCTGGACTGCCAGATGGCCGGACGGATCGCCCCGGTGGTCAGGTGGAGTCGGAGCAGCCCGAAGTCGAGGGGCAGCACCAGGAGGAGGAAGACCGCGCCGGCCACCACCACCCCCACGACCCTCAGTGCGCCCCCCCACGCCCACCGACCCTCACGGCTCATGCGCCGGCCCAGCAGCACCGCCACCACCCCCACCGCAACCCAGGCCGTGGCTGCCGTCAGCGCCAGACCCAGCCCCATGGCGATCGCTAGCGCCACCGCCACCGCTCGGGCCCCGTCCGTCCACTCGGGCCACCGCCCCCAGAGGAGGAGCGCGGAAACGACCAGGTAGTCGCCCAGCATGTTGGGGTGGAGGAAGGTCCCGGACAGCCGGGGGAACGGCAGGCCCAGGATCCCGGTCCCGCCAGCGAGGACGCGATGGCGCAAGATGTCGGGCCCCAGA
>JBFYZE010000083.1:0-17213 GCA_041309665.1 Gemmatimonadales bacterium
CGACGCGTCACCCCAGGGCTCCCGCTGGGAATACCGCATCTGGAGCGACTCCTCCCACCGGAGCTCCTCCATCTCCTCGTAGATCGTCTCGGCGATGTAGTTCCGGTACGTGGGACCGATCTCGTAATACACGGTGAGGGACCGCCGAGTCGCCTCCTCGTAGGGGAAGAAGCTGTACTCCAGCGCAGGGGCCACGCTCAAACGGAAGTCCTGGTTGTACCGCGTCATCCGTGCCGCGTTGGAGCTGATGCCCACGGACCAACGGTCCGCGAAGGAGTAGACCGAGAGCGCGTCCACGTTCCAGTCGGTGCGCTCGACGATCAGGCGCGTGGAGTCGCTGCGCTCGTACTCCTGCCGCTGGAAGTTCACCCGGCCGTTGTAGCTGAGCTTCCAGGTGGGCGTCACCCGTGAGGCGGAGGCGCTCGTGTTCAACCGCAGGTTCTCGGTGGTGGACTCGCCCTCGTAGTTCCCACTCCCGCCCACGCGGAAGGCCCAGAGGTTCCACGGGTCCTCCACCTCCTCCGCGGACACGAGCCCCGCGCTCGGGCGCGTGCCGTCCTGGGACGTCCCCTCCAGCCGCACGATCCCCCGGTATCCTCCTGCGTTGGCCACTCCGGCCAGTCCCAGGGCGAGCACGTGGGCGATCCCGTCCAGCGTCTCCCGTTCCGTGTCGGTGGGCCGGGACGTGTAGACCAGATGGTCGCTGTACCCACTCAGGCCGTTCCGCCCCTGGAAGTCCATCTCGTACGCGCGACCGCCGGCACCCGTCGCCGTGCTCACCACGATGACGTGGACCTGCGCGTCGACCCGGTCCCGCACCCAGGTCACCCAGGGGATCTCGGTCCGGAAGTAGTCGCTGTTGCAGTTGG
Organism: Gemmatimonadales bacterium; assembly: GCA_041309665.1. GTDB lineage: Bacteria > Gemmatimonadota > Gemmatimonadetes > Longimicrobiales > Gaopeijiaceae > SZUA-318. The sequence goes on from JBFYZE010000083.1 coordinate 870, forward strand.
GGCCCTGGCAGTCGAAGAAGACCCTGGGCCGGTTGCCGTTGGCGGGGGGTCCCTGCTGCTGAGCACCGGCCGCCTCGAAGAGACAGCACACCAGAGCGGTGGCAGCGACCGCAACGCGTATGAGCGATCGGACGGACGTCATGGAACGAAATGGCTCTTGAGCGTGAGGCCCAAGGGTGTCGGCACCCGGCCGTTCTGGCAAGAGGCGGCCGGCGTCCTTCGGCCGGATGCGCGGACCCCGTCTGTGCGGCGGGCGACGGACCAGGATTCCCACCATCAGCATCGCGCGCCACGCGCTTGCTGGGGGCGTTTACGGGGTGATCGGTTGGACGGCGGTGTCGTCCTCCAGGAGGCGCACCAAGCCGCCCCCGTTTCGATCCCGCAGCTCCCTCGTCAGATTCCGGGAGCTGGTACACCGCGCCCCGCGTCTGTCCCGGCGTCGCCGCTCCCAGGGCGATCCGACCCGGACGCCCGAGCCTTCACGGAGAAGGGACCATGACCTTCGTTTCCGACCTCGAGCCGAAGTCCCTCTGGGGCCACTTCGACCAGATCCTCACCATCCCCCGCGGATCCAAGGAAGAGGAGAAGATGCGGGCCTTCGTCGTGGGCGTCGCAACGCGCAGCGGGCTGGAGCACCGCATCGACGCGGCGGGGAACGTGGTGGTGAGGAAGCCCGGGACCGCGGGCAAGGAGACTGCACCGGCAGTCATCCTGCAGGCGCACCTGGACATGGTGAACGAGAAGAACTCCGACGTGGACTTCGACTTCGCCAAGGACGCCATCCGGCCGTTGCTGCAAGGCGAGTACCTCAAGGCCGACGGCACCACGCTGGGCTCCGACAACGGCATCGGCGTCGCCGCCATGCTGGCCGTCATGGAGGCGACCGACCTGGTGCACGGCCCCCTCGAGCTCCTCTTCACCATCGACGAGGAGACCGGGCTCACCGGGGCCGCGGCGCTCGACGCCACGCTCCTGTCCGCGAAGCGGCTCATCAACCTGGACTCCGAGGAGGAAGGAGCGCTCACGGTGGGATGCGCCGGCGGCGCCCACACCGAGATGACTCTCGCCATCAACACGATCCCGGCGCCCGCCGACACCACCGCGCACACCGTGAAGCTCTTCGGCCTCAACGGCGGTCACTCGGGCGTGGATATCCACCTGCAGCGGGGGAATGCGGTCCAGCTCCTGGCCCGCATGCTCCTCGCAGCCGGCCAGCCGGGCTTCATCGCCGTCATCGAGGGTGGGAACAAGCACAACGCCATCCCCCGGGAGGCCTCGGCGACGCTGGTGATCCCGAAGGGCGCCGCCGGCGACTTCTTCGCGCGCCTGAACGCCCGGTTCGAGAGCGTGAGGGCCGAGTTCTCCGTGCCCGAGCCGGGCATGGAGCTGAGCGTGGCCGACGCCTCCGTGCCATCCACCGTCTGGAGCGCGGACGACGGCGTCCGGGTCCTCCGGCTCCTCGTGGCGCTTCCCCACGGCGTCGCGGCCATGAGCAACGACATCCCCGGCCTCGTGGAAACCAGCTGCAACCTGGCGTCGGTGAGGAGCTCGTCAGGAACCATGAAGGTCCTCGTAAGCTCCCGGTCGTCGGTGGCTTCGGGGATGGACTGGATCCGGGGCAAGGTCGAAGCGGTGGCGATGCTGGCCGGCGCCGAGGTGGACCACCGCGACGGCTACCCCGGCTGGAAGCCCGACCTGGGCTCGCCGCTCCTCGGCGTGGTACGCTCCGTGCACGCCAGGGTCCTGGGTGCTGAGCCGCGCGTCGAGGCCATCCACGCAGGGCTCGAGTGCGCGCTCATCGGCAAGATGGTGCCGGGCATGGACATGATCTCGATCGGGCCGCAGATCGAGTTTCCCCATTCCCCCAACGAGCGGGTGAAGGTGAGTTCCGTCGGGCGGTTCTGGGACCTGCTCACCGAGACCTTGAAGGAGCTGGCCGGCTAGGGGGGGATCCGGATCCGCGACCACGCCCCCGCCGGTCGCGGTGCCCTCGGCCGGGCCCCGGGGATCGCCCACACCCGGGCCCACCTGTGACAGCGCCCCATCGGCTTGATCCGATGGGGCGCTGTCACCTCCAGATGTAGCGATGGTCGCTGCAGGACTTGAACCTGCGACCCCCACGATGTGAACGTGGTGCTCTACCAGCTGAGCTAAGCGACCCTCGCGCCGGTCCGGCATGCGGGCCGGCGCTTCGTCAGTACCCCCACGGGGACTCGAACCCCGGTCTTCTGGCTGAGAACCAGAGATCCTGGACCGCTAGACGATGGGGGCGGGGCATTCCGTATTCGGAACGGCCCCAATTCTACGAAGACGCCAGAGACGGTTCAACCCCTCAACACATCCGCCGCCTCGCGTGTCTATTCTCCCCCGGGGGGGTATGAACGGCCCCCGGTCTCGCTGAGGCCGGAGGGATTGGCCCCTGTCCGGAAGCGCGCAGAGGAGGGGTGGCGGCACATGACGGAGAAGTCGAACGGAAAGGCAGCGGCCGAGAAGTCGAACGGGAAGCCCGTGCTGGAGAAGCTCCAGGGGAAGTCCATCCAGGAGTGGCTCGAGGTCCATCCGGGCTGGAACCGCAAGTCCAACGCGCTCGTCAAGGAGTACCGGCTCGCGTCGTTCCGCGACTCCATCGTGTTCGTGAACCGCATCGCCGGCCTGGCCGACGCCGCCGACCACCATCCGGACATCGACGTCCGCTTCAACCGCGTCCACATCGCCCTGAGCACGCACGACGCCGGCGGGATCACCGCCGTCGACCTGAAGATGGCCGAGGCGCTGGACCACGCCACGTCCGCCTGCTAGGGACGCAGCGCCAGCAGTTCCTCGGGGAGGGACACGAAGTGGTCGGGCCCCTCCGCCTCCAGCACCTCGTGCGGGAAAGGCCCCCAGAGGACAGCCGCCGTGCGGGTGCCGGCGCCCCGCCCGGCCCTGATGTCGAAGGGGGAGTCGCCCACGAAAAGCGTCTGTGCCTCCCGCCCCGCGAGCCCCAGCCGTTCCAGGGCCTGGAGCACCGGTTCGGGGTCCGGCTTCGCCCTCACCACGTCGTCGGCCCCCACCAGGACGTCCATCACCCCATCCAGTCCGGCCCGCGCCAGCGTCCGCTCGGCCATGGGGGTCCGCCGGCTCGTCACCACCCCGACCACCGAGCCTCGGGCCTTCAGCGCGAGCACCGCCTCCACCGCGCCGGGGAAGGCCTTCACCATGTCGTCGTGGATGGCGCGCTGGTAGGCGGAGTACGTCTCCGCCATGCGGGCTTCCTCCTCCGCATCCCGGGCGAACCCCTTCAGCTGCTCCCGTAGCGGCGTCCCCATCCCGGCCATCCAGCGCTCGTCAGGCGGAACGTAGCCCAGGTGGATCTTCATGGTGTGCCGATAGCAGAGCAGGATCAGTTCGGTGGTATCGACCAGCGTGCCGTCGAGGTCGAAGAGGACCGCTGCCCAGCTCATGGCGTCACTCCGTGCCGCAGGAAGTTCCGCACCACCTCGAACACCGCCGGATCGTGCTTCAGGCTCCTGTGGGTGTCGCAGCAAACCGTCCATCCGGGAACGCCGGGGAGCGTCGCCGACTCCCCGGGGAGGACGTGGGTCTCCAGGAGGGTGCGCACCGTGAATGCCTCCACCCCCGGCGGCACCGGAGGGCCCGCGTTGAGTTCCTCCAGGAATTCGCTCCCGGGGAGCATCTCGGCGCGCCCTTCCCCGAACGCCAGGTACGCCGCCCACGTGCCGCGGTGGGGGGTCGCCAGGAAGACCGCCCGGCGCACCTTCCCCGGGTGCTCCCGGAGGTAGTACCGGGTGGCCAACCCCCCCATGGAGTGGGCGACGACGTCCACCTGCGCCTCTCCGGTCCGGGCCAGGAGAGAATCCACCGCCACGGCGATCTCCCGGGCATGCTCACGGTTGCTCCCCGACGGCCGCTCGAAGGTGACCGCAACCACCCGTTCCCCGGGCCACCCCGCGGCGCGGAGCCTCCTCTGCAAGACGGCCACGTCCTCCCCGCTGTCGGCCCACCCCGGGACGAGGAGCACGGGCACGAAGGTCGGGGCTTCCTGCCCAGGGAGGGGGATCGGCGCCGCGGCCAGAAGCGCCGCCGCGACGAGCGCGCCCAACTCGAGCCTGGCCGTAGCGCGTACGGCCATCGCGCGTCCCGTCACGCCCGCTCGCTCACGCCGAAGCCCGGCGCACCGAGCGGGCCACCACGTCCACGGCGAGGGCGGTCTGCTCTTCGGTGAGATCCACGCCAGGCGTGAGTTCGACGACGTGACCGTGCTCGCCTGCCGGAAGGAGGAGCACGCCCTCCTCGAGGGCGAATCGGGCGGCACGGCCGCCGGCACCTGCCAGCGGCTCGGCCCCCGGGCCCCGCGCCAGCTCGATGCCGACCATGAGGCCCAAGCCGCGCACCTCCGCCACTCCCCCCGTGCCGGCCAGCCGCGCCCCCAACTCCTTCACGAGCGTCTGCCCAAGGACCTCGGCGCGGGCCGGCACATCTTCTCCCTCCAGCGCGTCCAGCGCCGCCAGCCCTGCGGCGCACGACAGAGGATGACCCAGGAACGTGCTGGTGTGGATGGCCTCACCCCCGCTCTCGGGCCAGGCGTCCATGACCTGGCGCCGGCCGACGCAGGCGGAGAGCGGAAGGCCGCCACCCAGCGCCTTTCCCAGGCAGACCAGATCCGGCTCGAGCCCGACGCGCCGAGAAGCGTACAGGGCACCACACCGGCCCATCCCCGTGAAGATCTCGTCGGCCACCACCAGCGCCCCTCGCTCCCGGGCCAGCGCCGACAGGCCGGCCATGAAGCCGTCGGGGGGCACGCGCACCCCCGCGCGCCCCTGCACCGGCTCCACGATCACCGCCCCGATGGGGTCCCCGTTGGGGGCGCCCTGGTCCAGGATACCCTCCACCTGGTCGAGGGCGCGGCGGGCGGCGCCGGCACCGTGGCGGAGGGGATCCGGAAAGGGCGCGAACGCCACGCCCCCGTACATGCGCCGCAGGAATGGCGCCCGGAACAGCTCCCGGTCGGTGGCGGCCAGGGCGCCCAGGGTGAGGCCGTGGTACGCACCCTCGAAGGCCAGCACCCCGGGGCGTCCGGTGGCCACGAGCGCCGTCTTGAGCGCCGTCTCCACGGCTTCCGAGCCCGTGGACGACAGGACCACGCGGGCCTCGGGCCAGGGCGCCAGGGCAGCCAGCCGCTCCAGGAAGCGGAGCTTCACCGACGGGGGATGGACGTCCCCCATGCCGTGCACCAGCGACTTCGCCTGCTCCGCCACCGCGGCGGAAACGCCGGGGTGGGCGTGCCCCAGCAAGGCAACGCCGAAGGCGCCGGTGAGGTCCAGATAGACGTTCCCGTCCGCGTCCACGACGTTGGCGCCGTGGGCCTGTTCCCAGAACACGGGCCAGTCGGAGGACACGTGGGTGACGTTGCGCGACTCCACGGCGCGCAGGCGCTCCCCCAGGGCGCGGGAGGCGGGCCCGGGAGGCGGGACCCGCAGGTCGGGGAGGCGGCGGCCCAGGGGCGCGTCCGTCTTCGTCAGGGCTCCCGCCCCTCGATGGGGAGCTTGGCGCCCACGACGAGGCCCATGGCGTGGTATCCCTTGTCCACGTATAGCGTCATCCCGCTGATCCCCGCCGCCAGCGGCGAGGAGAGGAAGGCCGCGGTGTGGCCCACGTCGTCGGCGGTCTGCACTTCGCGGAGCGGGGAGTTGGCCTTGTAGTACGCCACCATCAGGTCCACGGTGCCGATGGCCTTCGCGGCGCGACTGGCCAGGGGCCCCGCGCTGATCGTGTTCACCCTGAGCCCCCAGCGGTACCCGGCTTCGAATGCCAGCGTGCGCGTATCCCCCTCCAGCGCGGCCTTGGCCGAGCTCATCCCGCCGCCGTACCCCGGCGTGGCGCGGGCAGCCGCCAGATAGCTCAGGGAGAGCACGGACCCGCCCCGGTTCATCAGGGGGCCGAAGCGGCTCACCATGCTCACCAGAGAGTAGGCGCTGGCGCTGACCGCCGTCAGGTATCCCTTGCGGCTCGTGTCGACGAGCAGGTTCTGGACCTCGGGGCCGTTGGCCAGGGAGTGGACCAGGATGTCCAGGCACCCCTCTCCGAAGTCGGCCCTCATCTGGTCGGCGACCTCCTGGATGGTGTACCCCGTGAGCTCGGCGTAGCGCTTGTCCGCCTTCACATCGTCAGGGACGTCGGCGGGCATGTCGAACATGGCGTCGAAGGGGTAGATCTTCTCGATCTCGATCTGGCCGCCTCCAGGGAGCGCCGTCTCCAGCTTCCCCCGCTCCAGGCTCTTCGTGAAGATCCTCATCGTCGGAGGCCAGGTGCCCACGCACACGTTCGCGCCGGCCGCGGACAGGGCCTTCACAATGGCCCAGCCGTAACCCTTGTCGTCAGCGACGCCGGCGACGAAGGCCCGTTTTCCGGTGAGGTCGATGGGAAGCATGGACGTGCGCTCCTGGTGCCTGTTGCTGGATTGGGGTCCCCGCGTCCGCGGTCCGGCCGCCAGGGAACCCCAAAAGTACCTGGGAGGCGCCGCCCCGCCTACCCCCGGGGCGCCCCTCCCTTCGTGGTCCACTCCCCCACACGGCCGGACAGCCAGAACAGGAGCGCTGCGGCGAAGGCCAGTCCCGCCACGGCGCCCAGCGCCCCCGCCCGGTCCGTGGCCCAGATCCAGACCGCGGCGATGAAGGCGATGGCGCTCGTGGCCAGGATCCGGCGGACCCTGTTCTCGATGGCGTAGCCGAATCCCAGAACCGCCGCTCCACCTACGAAGACCAGCGCCACCTCCGAGGGGGCCTTCATCGCCTCCATGACCGTGAAGAACCCCAGGGGAATCCAGAGGAGGATACACCAGGCGAGCTGCCCCTCGAACCAGTCGCGCCGCAGCCCCTCCGGCGCCCGGTGGATCCCCCAGAGGGTCAGCGCCACCACCATGAGGAGCCACACGTCCAGCGGGTAGGCCGCCCGGGCCCCCGCGTCCAGGGGCCCCGCGGCCGTGAAGAACGCCAGAACGCCCGCAGCGTAGACGGCCATCACGAACGCATTGAGCGCCCAGGGATGACGCAATCCGTCGGGGTCCCGGCGGAGGAGCACCACCATCGTGATCGCCGCAACCGCCAGGACCCCGTCCAGCACCCAGACGATGGCGTCGGCGCTCAACGGGGTCGCTCGATCCAGGAAGACCGCGATGAACCCGAAGGCGAATGCCAGGTGCACCGCCGGCATGGCCACGTTCCGGCGCAGGCTCCAGGGCCCCAGTGCCAAGGGGACGGCCAACGCGCCGATCCCCGCCGCCACGGCTCCCGGCGTCTGGTCCGGCCATGCGTTGTCGGAGTAGATGGCCGCGGAGAGTAGGAGCCCCAACCCCGCCGCCTGCATGAGGAGCGCCGCGGGCACCCACCGCCGCCGCATCTCCAGGCGGACGCCCCAGAGGTGCACCGCCAGCCCCACGGCGGCCAGCGCCCAGGTGTGGGCGGCGGCGTCCATCCGCGGCCAGGCCCAGTCGAGGAAGAGCCCTCCGGCGATGACGGTGACGACGGCGGCGGTGGCGGCCACCACGAACTGGCTCAGGCGCGCCGTGCCGGTCACGGACGCCTCGGCCGCCTCGCGCCGCAGGCGACCCGCCAACTCCGGTGTGATGAGCGCCTTCTCCTCCCAGCGTTCCAGAGCCTCGGACACCGCAGGCGGGACGTAGCTCATGGCTGCCTCCTGGATGGGCCGATCCTCAACCTCGGCGGCGGACCCGCTCGCGGCAAGCACGCGGCCGGGCCCCGCGCTAGCTTTCGGGATGGTCGGAACCATGAGCCGTGGCCCCGGTCGTTCCAGCCGTCGCGACCGCGGGCGTCCGTCACGCGCCCGGCTACCCAGGAGCAGTCCCCATGTGGGACAAGGAGAAGAAGAAGCACATCGGTGACCACGAGCTGAAGCCCGAGAGCCTCATGATGAGCTACGGGTACCGGCCCGAGTGGTCCGAGGGAGCGGCCAAGCCCCCCATCTTCCAGACCTCCACCTTCGTGTTCGAGTCCGCCGAAGCCGGCAAGGCCTTCTTCGAGGTGGCATACGGACTCCGCGAGAAGGGCCCGGGCGAGACGCCCGGCCTCATCTACTCGCGCCTCAACAACCCAGGCCTCGAAATCATCGAGGACCGCCTCACCCTCTGGGACGGCGCCGAGGCCGCCGCCGTCTTCGAGAGCGGGATGGCCGCAATCTCCACCACCGCGTTCGCCTTCCTCCGTCCCGGCGACGTGGTGGCGTTCTGCGAGCCCATCTACGGCGGGTCCGAGTACCTCTTCCACGAGGTCCTCCCCCAGTTCGGCATCGAGACGGTGTGCTTCCCGGCGGTGGAGGGGATGGCGGGGCTGGAGCGTGTGCTCGGCGAGGGCGACCGCCGGAAGCGGCTCCGCATGATCTACGTGGAGACCCCATCCAACCCCACGAACGCGCTCATGGACATCGAGGCGTGCGCGGCGCTGGCGCGTACCCTGAGCACCGGAGAGCGCCGCGTGCTGGTGGCGGTGGACAACACCTTCCTCGGGCCCCTCTACCAGCACCCCCTGAAGCTCGGCGCGGACCTGGTGCTCTACTCGCTCACCAAGTACGTCGGCGGGCACTCGGACCTCATCGCCGGAGGGTGCCTGGGGTCGGCGGAGCTCATCGCGCAGGTGAAGGTGACCCGGACCATCTTCGGGACCATGGCCGGACCCTGGACCAGCTGGCTCCTCATGCGGAGCCTCGAGACGCTCAAGCTGCGCATGACCAGCCAGATGAAGAACGCGCGCTACGTGGCCGACTGGCTCGTCGAACACCCGAAGTTGGAAAGGGTCCACTACCTGGGGCACCTGAAGGAGGGCGATCCCCAGCACGCCATCTACTCGAAGCAATGCTCCGGCCCCGGCGGGATGATCTCCTTCGAGGTGAAGGGCGGCGAGGCCGGAGCATTCCGGTTCCTCAACGCCCTGAAGCTCATCAAGCTGGCCGTCAGCCTGGGCGGCACCGAGAGCCTGGTGGAGCACCCCGGGACCATGACCCACTCGGACATCAAGGCCGAGGATCAGCTCCTCATGGGGATCACCCCGTCCCTGGTACGGATCAGCGTGGGGGTGGAGCACTACGAGGACCTGATCGCGGATCTGGAGCAGGCGCTTGAAGCGGTGTGACGCGACAGTGGGGGTGCGGGCCTCCGGCCTGCGCCCCCCGGCGTCACCGAGCCCGCTGCTCCAGCCGCCCGTTCGACTCCGGGTGGCAACCCCAAGGACGCGCTGCCCCCATGACGCCCATCCCTGGCTTCGCCATGAATGGTCCCTCCCCGAACAAGCGCCGCAAGGTTACTGTATGATGCCGCGGCGGTCTGCACACAACACGTGCGCCGGATCATGGCCTACCCGGGTTGGGCAGCCTGTGCAGCCACTGAGAGGCGTCCCCATTCGATTCGGCACCCCCGGGATCTGGAGCAGGAGGAAGTCAGAATGCGGCTGATGGATTACGATACGACCAACAAGATGAGTGCGACCGTCGTGAGCTCCACGCGGATCACGCCCGCTGACAGCAAGACGGAAATGCGGCACATCGACCTGGCCGTGGACAACATCGATTTCAGCTATGTGGTAGGGCAGAGCGTCGGTGTCCTGGTACCGGGTCCCCATGAGTTCGGACAGAAGGAATACCTGCGTCTGTATTCCATCGCCGGCAGCGGTACGGGTGATGGCATCCACCCGGTGATCTCGCTGTTGGTGAAGCGCTCCTTCTACGTTGACGATGTCAACGGTGAGCGCTACGAAGGCAAGGCGTCCAACTACCTTTGCGACCTGAAGGAAGGCGACGTAGTGACCTTGGCGGGCCCCTACGGTCTCGCTTTCACCGTGCCCGAGGCAAGAGACGCCAACCTGCTGATGATCGGGCTGGGTACGGGGATCGCCCCGTTCCGCGCGTTCATCAAGCACATCTACAACGACCTGGGTGGTTGGAAAGGCGATGTGCGCCTGTACCACGGCGCCATGACGGGTATCGAGCTGGCCTACATGAACGACCAGAACGCCGACCTGGAGTACTACTACGATCAGGAGACGTTCAAGGCGTTCCAGGCGCTCAGCCCACGTGCCCATTTCGACGCCCCTGTCGACCTGGAAGGGGCCATCGCCCAGAACGCCGAAGAAGTCTGGACCCATCTGCAGGATCCCAAGACCTACGTCTACGTGGCCGGGCTGAAGCAGATCGGCGAGCTGCTGGACAGGGCGCTGGTGAAGATCGTCGGCTCGCCTGAGGCGTACCAGCGGCAGAAGGCGCAGATGATCGAGGAAGGGCGTTGGGCTGAGTTGAGCTACTGAGCGCTCTGGATGGCGAAAGGCTGCCTTCCCTGTGGGGGGGGCAGCCTTTCTTCTTGCCTGTGAAATGGGCCTGGGTAGACTCGAGCGGAGCCGCGTCCTAGCGCCCGGCCTCGAAGGCCACCCTCCCTCCCGCCACCGTGGCCAGGACCCGGCCCGCCAGCAGGCGGTCCGGGTCCGTGCTTCCCACCACGAAGGGATCGAGGCTGAGGAGGGTCAGATCGGCCCGCATCCCGACGCGGATGGTCCCGGTGACCTGGTCGAGGAACTCGGCCCAGGCACCCCAGGTGGTGTAGCCGCGCACCGCCTCCTCGGCGGTAAGCACCTGCTCCGGGTACCACCCGCCTGCGGGCTGGAGCTGCTTGTCGCGGCGCGTGACCGCGGAGTGTAGCCCGTAGAAGATGTCCCAGTCCGATCCCGGCAGGTCGGAGTTGAGGAGGAGGCGGGCGCCGCTCCGTCGCAGGGCGCGCCAGGCGTAGGCCCCCCGGATGCGCTCGGGACCGAGCCGCTCCTCGGCCCAGCTCATGTCCTCCACCGGGTGCGGGGGCTGCACCGAGGCGGCGATCCCCAGAGCGGCGAAGCCCTCGAAGTCGTCGGGGTGAACCACCTGGGCGTGCACGATCTTGTGGCGGAGGGCGGCTGCGTCCGGATGCTCCTGGAAGACGCTCTCGTAGAGCTCCAGCGTCCTGCGGTTGGCTCCGTCCCCGATGGCGTGGATCTCGGCCTGGAAGCCGGCCGCGATCATCCGCCGCACCATCTCCTCCGGGAACCGGTAGTCGGCGCCCCCCACGCCACGCTGCCCGGGCATGTCGGAGTAGTCGTCCAGCAGGAGCGCCCCCCGGGAGCCCAGGGCGGCGTCGTAGAAGGCCTTCACCGAGAGGGTGCGCAGCTTGGAATCGGTGTCGGTGTCGGGGCCGCGAGCGCGCCACTCCTCGCACAGCTCGGGGTCGCGGGCCGAGAGCATGGCGTAGACGCGCAGCGGAAGGCGTCCCTCGGCCTCCAGCCTCTCGAAGGCGGTCATGCTGCGGCGGTCGGCGCCCGCTTCGTGCACCGAGGTGTAGCCGTGCTCGGCCATGACCTGGAGGCCGGCCAGGACGTGGTCCATGGTCTCCTCCACCGTGGCCGCCGGGATGGAGTCCTCCAGAAGGAGGATGGCCCGGTTGAGGAGCACCCCGGTGGGGTTGCCCGCCCGGTCGCGCACCACTCGGCCGCCCTCGGGGTCGGAAGTGGCGGCTGTGATCCCGGCCCGCTGGAAGGCCAGCCGGTTTCCCCACCCGGCGAAGCCGTGCAGCCCGCGGAAGTAGACGGGGTGGTCGGGCACCCGCTCCGACAGCAGCCCCAGGGTGGGATAGCGGTTGGCCCACTCTCCCTCGTCCCACCCCGAGCCCAGGATCCAGGTGCCCGCGGGGAGGGTGGCGGCCTTCTCCTGGGCCAGGCGCACGGCCTCCTCCTCGCTGCCCACGTCCACCAGGTCGATCTGGGAGAGGAAGGCGCCCAGTTGCACCAGGTGCACGTGGGACTCGATCAGACCCGGGATGACCGTGGCGCCGCCCAACTCCATGACCCGGGTGTCCGGGCCGCGAAACGCCTGCGCGTCCCCGGCCGTCCCCACGAAGACGATGGTGTCGCCGCGTACGGCGACGGCCTGGGCGTCGGGATGCCAGCCGGCCTGCGGGTCGAAGGGGGCTTGGGGCGCAGGCTTCCCCTCGGGGTCGGGATCGGGCCAGTCCAGCGTGTAGACCGACGCCCCGGTGAGAAGGAGGTCGGCGGGGGCAGGGCCCCGCGCGCAGGAGGCAGCGGCCAGGGAGGCGGCCAGGATGGCAGCCGGCGCGAAACGCGTCATGGGCTTGCTCCGCAAGGGTGTCTGGCTGAACTCCGACGCTCAGCGGTTCAGAACGTCCCGCCCCTTCTCGAGGTAGGGGATCCCCCGCCGCATCCACTCCGGCTCCGGCGCTCCCAACAGCTTGGCGGCGAAGAACTCCTGCATCCGCAGGTCGATGTCCTTCTGGTTGGCGTACTTGCGCGGGTTGTGGGCATCCCCGTTGTAGTTCAGCATGTACGCCTCCTTGCCGAGACGCCGCATCGCCACGAAGTACTCGATCCCCTGATACCACGGCACGGCGCCGTCGTTGTCGTTGGCCATGAACAGCACGGGGGTCGTGACCCGATCCAGGAAGAAGAGGGGCGAGTTCTCGATGTAGCGCTCGGGGTACTCCCAGAGCGACCCGCCGATGCGGCTCTGCCCGCGCTCGTAGTTCACGATGGCGCGCTCCACGCCCGACTCCCAGCGGATGCCCCCGTACGCCGACGTCATGTTCACCACCGTGGCATTGGGCACCGCGGCGGCGAAGAGGTTGGTCTGGGTGATGATGTACGCCGTCTGGTAGCCGCCCCACGACTGGCCGCCGATCCCGATGGCCTCGGGGTTCACGAAGCCCTTCGCGATGAGGCTCTGAACGCCGGGCACGATGCTCTTCACCGAGCTGGGCCCGGGGTAGCCCGGCGTGTAATGGATGTTCGGCATGAACACCACGTAGCCAAGCGACGTGTAGACGATGGGGTTGATGGTGTTGCGCCCCGCCGGCCGGGTGTAGTTGTGCAGGCCGTCCGAGAGCTGCTCGTAGAAGTACACGAGCATGGGGTACTGCTTGGTCCGGTCGAAGCCCTCCGGCGTGTAGACCAACCCCTCCATGGGCACGCCGTCGGCGTTCAGCCAATAGGTGAGCTCCACGTTCCCCCAGAGGTACTCCGACTGCTCGGGCATGGCGTTGCTGATCTTCGTGAGCGCGTCGAATGCCGGGCCCGTCCAGAGGTCGGGATACTCCCGGTGGTCGGCGCGGGCCACCAGGTACTGCTCGGCGCCGCGGGCCTTCTGCAGCACCGGCCACGACTTGGGCGCCATGAGGATGCGCTCGGGCTGCACGTCCGCCGCGGCCACGCGGTCACGGTACAGGCCCCCGTCCTTGGACCTGTTGTCGAACGTCCGCAGCAGGAGCGGCTCCGCCGGATCGAGAGCGCGCTCGTCGGGGTCGAGGTTCACGACGCGGAAGGTGAGGTCCTCGCGGCGGCCCACCCCGTCGGTGAGGTTCCGCGGCGGGCGTTGGCCCGCGGGGTCCACCTCCCAGATGTCGAAGCGGTCATAGAGCAGCACGTGCTGGTCGTTCGCCGTCCAGCCGCCCACGCCCCACGGCGTCGGCTCGGAGGGCGTATCATGGATCTCGCGCGCGAACGACACATCCGCGATCCCGGCCGTGAGGTTCGCCGTGCGGTTCGCCGCGATGTCGTGCGCGTGCCAGGCGCCCTGGTCCCACCAGAGCACGTAACGCGCGCCGGGAGAGAGCTGCCCCGAGCCACGCACCTTCGTGGCCACGCGGCGCGCCACGCCCGTCACGGCGTTGATGACGAGGACGTCGCTCCCACCTTCGCCGAAGATGGCGTCCATCTGGTAGGGCACGTTCGTGGTGGCCACCGCCACGCGCCCGTCCTCGGAGATGCTGACCTGCGGTATCGAGTCGTTGGCCAGCGCGCGGAGCTGCCGCGTCGCCACGTGATAGACGGCGGTGAACTCCCGATTCCGGTCCTGCGCCGCCTGGACACGCTGCATCGGCTGCGGGCGCGTGTCGCGCCAGTGCCAGAGGTCCACCACCGCCTTGTCGGCCAGCGAGTCGGCCGGGATCGAGTCCGGCTGGATGCGCGAGAGCCCCAACTCCAGCACTCCGCCCAGCCTCACGAAGGCCACCCGCGCTCGCTCAGCGACCTGCAGGCCGCTCGGCACGTCGGCCTGGGCCACGGCCAGCGTGGCTGCCTGCGGGCCGCCGCGTCCGCGCGGTCCGCTCAGCGCCGCGTGGTAGAGGGCATAGCGTACGGTGTCCTGCCCCCAGGCATCGGCATCGGTGATGAACGCCGCCTGCGTCCCTCCCTCGTCGAGGGCGAGGGAGCGGTAGTTGCCCGTCCCCTGCTTGAGGGGGGTGACGGCGCCCGTCGCCACCTCGCGCACGTAGACGCCATCCACGCCCAGACTGTCCGCGCCCGTGACGCTGTAGAGGAGCCAGCGCTCTCCCGGGTCCACGGTGAGGTTCGTGACACCCTCGACGCGCTCCTCGGCCCCAGTGGCGAGATCGCGGATGATCATGGGGGCGCCGGGGTCCTTGCGCCGGGGCCGAGGGCCCGCGGAATCGCTGGCCGCCGCCGTGGGACGGGCGCCGGCAGCGCCCGCACCACGCGCTCCGGCGTCGTCCGCTGCCGTGTCCGCCTCCAGTCGATAGAAGACGAACCGTCCGCCGTCGCGCGCCACCTGGAAGCTCTGGACGCGTTCCACCATGGTGACGCCACCGTCCGCCAGCGCGAGGATGGCCAGCGCGTTCCGCGGCTGGTCGGCAGGCCGAGCGCGCGACGCCCGCGCCGAATCGAGCGCCCCCTGCGTGGGGTAGCGCAGGAACACGACGTGGCGCGAGTCGCCGGTGACCTGCGCGGCCTGGGGCGAGAACGGGGATCCGCTCACCGACTGCAGGGGGCGCCCCGTGGATCCGCGCGGCACGCGGTACTCCGTGCTCCCCTGCGTCGCGCGCGCCACCAGCTCGCCATCCCCCACGGTGGGGGTGAGGGTGTACACCGCCCACCGCCCATCCGGTGAGAGGGTGGGCTGCAGGATCGTGCGCCAGAGGTCGTAGGTATCCTGCGTCAGCGGCTTCCTGGCCTGCCCCGCGACCAGCGTGGGGAGCAGCAGAACCAGCGCGAGAGCGCGCAACGCCTGTCGGGTGACGGATCGAGGTAGCATGAAGGGGTCCAGTTCAGGGTGGTGCCGGACCGACGTCGTCCGAGCCACGCAGCCACCTCCCGAGCCGCTGTCCCAGTTTGCAGGAACCCGGCACGGAAGGGCTAGCGGGCACGGTAGGGCGCGGCGAAGGCACGAGCAAGACGAGGGCAGAAGGGGTGGGAGCCAGGCGTAGCACGACATGGTCGGTGAGGTCAGCGGCTGGCCCCGCCATGGCGGGCCCCGCAGCCGGGGGCGCGGGCTTCCGGCCTGCGCCCCCCCGCGTCACCGACCCCGCCTCCCCAGCCAGGCCTTGAGGTCCGCCAGCGGCAGCGCGTTCAGCACGTCCTTCGCCTCCACCCACCCGCGCCGCGCCTGGTCCACGCCGAAGCGCATGTGCTCCAGCCCCCGCGGTGCGTGCGCGTCGGTGGAGACGACCACCTTGCACCCCAGCCCCACGGCCCGGCGCACGTGGACCTCATTCAGGTCGAGCCGCCACGGGTTGGCGTTCACCTCCACGGCGACGCCCGCCTCGGCGCACGCGGCGAGCACCGTGTCCACGTCCATGGCGAAGGGCTCGCGGCGGTTGAGGATCCGCCCCGTGGGGTGCGCCAGGATGTCCACCAGCGGGTGGCGCACCGCGCGGAGCACGCGCTCGGTCATGGCGGCCTTGTCCATCTCCATGAGCGTGTGTACCGACACCACCACCACGTCCAGCTCGGCGAGGATCTCGTCGGGGAGGTCCAGGTTCCCGTCCCGGAGGATGTCCACCTCGCAACTCTTCAGGATGCGGATTTCCGGGACCCGCTCCTGCACCTCGGCGATCTCCTCCCACTGGGCGCGGGCCCGCTCGGGGGTGAGGCCGCCCACCATAGCCATGGCCTGGCTGTGGTCGGCGAGGGCGAAGTACTCGTAGCCCCGAGCCACGCACGCACGCGCCATGTCCTCCACCGAGGCCTTCCCGTCGCTCCAGGTGGAGTGCATGTGGAGGTCGCCGCGGATGTCCTCGAGCGTCACGAGGTTGGGAAGCGTCCCCACCAGCGCCGCCTCCACCTCGCCCCGGTTCTCCCGCAATTCGGGCGGCACCCACGCCATCCCGACCGCAGCGTACACGCCTTCCTCGGTTTCGCCGGCGATGCGCTCGCCGCCTTCCTTGCCCAGCGAGTCCGGGTCCACGCCCTCGGGCACGCGGAAGACGCCCCACTCGTTCACGCGCAGCCCCTGGCGCACCGCCCGGGTGCGGGTGGCCACGTTGTGCTCCTTGGAGCCGCTGAAGTACTGGAG
>JBFYZE010000084.1:0-5875 GCA_041309665.1 Gemmatimonadales bacterium
GTCCCACCCGCCGCCCCCCCCTTTCACGAGCAGGGCCACGCCGGCTTCCAGCGCGCGGAGCGTCACGCGAAGCTCCCGGCCGGAGGGGAGGACCCTGGCGCCGTCGCAGGCTGAGCGCAGCGCCTCCCAGGCGGCGACGATGGCGGGTTCGGGGAGGAGGCACGCGCCCCCCACGTCCACCACCCGCTCCGGGCGACGGAGGGCGTGGAAGCCGGCCACCATGCGACCTCCCCCGAGATGGAGGACCGTGAACGTCACCCGGTTCCGGTAGCGTGTCTCTGCCGGCGAGGGCGTGACCTCAGGGAGGGGCACGTCCACGCCGCCGATGCGCGCCAGCGCGTCGGCGACGAAGCGCCGCTTCCAGGCGAGTTGCTCGGCGTACGCCAGGTGCTGGAGGGAGCACCCCCCGCACGAGGCGTAGTGGGGGCACGGAGCCGGGACGCGTCCCGACCCGGGCTCCACCAGCTCCAGGAGCTCCGCCTCCCCCCAGCGGGGCTTGAGGCGGGCCACGCGGGCGTCCACGAGGTCGCCGGGGGCAGTGCGGTGTACGAAGACCACCCGCCCGTCAGGGAGGTCCGCCACGCCGGCCCCGCCCGAAGCGAGGGCGCGCACCCGCAGGCGGACGCGGTCCCCCACGGCCATGACCGGGGTGGCGCTCATCGGGGCTGCCAAGGCCAACCCCCCTTCCGCCACGCGGGCAGGCCCGGGCCCGACGCCGCAGCGATGCGCTGGGTGCGGTGCCGCTCCCGGCGCTGGTCCTCCAGGAGGGCGGCGACGACGGCTGCGGCCCGGAGCAGCTCCGCTCCGTCGGGCTGGACGAGGAGGGCCGGGTGCTCATCCAGGTACCGGATGCTGAGCCGGCCGGCGCGGAAGTCGGGCTCGTCCATGACCCGGCGGTGGAAGGGGGCGCTGGTCTCCACTCCTGCCACCACGAGCTCGTCCAGGGCGCGGGCCATGCGGGCGATGGCGGCGTCCCGGTCCGGCGCGTGCACGACGAGCTTGGCCAGGAGCGGATCGTAGTGGAGCGAGACCCTGAAGCCCTCCTCGATCCCCCCGTCCCACCGCACCCCGGGCCCCGTGGGGATCTTCAGATGGGTGACGGTGCCCGTCGAGGGGAGGAACCCGTTCCAGGGATCCTCCGACGTGACGCGGCACTCGATGGCGTGGCCGTTCAGGAGCACGTCCTCCTGGCGCAACGGGAGGGGCTCGCCGGACGCGATGCGCAGCTGCCACGCCACGATGTCCACGCCGGTGACGAGCTCGGTGACCGGGTGCTCCACCTGGAGCCGCGTGTTCATCTCCAGGAAGAAGAACTCCCCGTCCTGGTGCAGGAATTCCACGGTCCCTGCGCCTACGTACCCCACCGCTCGGGCGGCCTGGACGGCCGCCGCGCCCATCGCGTCCCGCTCGGAGGGCATGAGCGCCACCGAGGGAGCCTCCTCCACGAGCTTCTGGTGGCGGCGCTGGATCGAGCACTCCCGCTCGCCCAGGTGGACGACGTGGCCGTGCGCGTCCGCCAGGACCTGGATCTCCACGTGCCGCGGACGGGGGAGGTAGCGCTCCAGGTACACCGATCCGTCGCCGAACGCCGCCTGCGCCTCGCGCCGGGCCGCCTCGAAGGCGCGGGGGAGCTCGTCGGGCCCGGCCACCACCCGCATCCCCTTCCCTCCGCCCCCCGCCGCCGCCTTGACCAGCACCGGGTACCCCATCTCCAGCGCCGCGTGGAGGGCGGCGAAGGGGTCGGCCACCGGGTCCACGAGCCCCGGGACGATGGGCACGCCGGCGGCCTGCATGCGCCGGCGCGCCTCGGTCTTGTCCCCCATGGCCTGGATGGTCGCCGCGGCCGGGCCCACGAACACGAGGCCGGCGTCGGCCACCGCCTGGGCGAAGTGGGCGCGCTCGGCGAGGAAGCCGTATCCCGGATGGATGGCCTCGGCGCCGGAGCGGGCCGCGACCTCCAGGATCCTGTCCACGCGGAGATAGCTCTCGGAGGAGGGCGCCGGACCGAGCAGGTGGGCCTCGTCCGCTTCCAGCACGTGGGGCGCCAGCCGGTCCGGCTCCGAGTACACCGCCACGGTGCGCATCCCCAACTCCCGGGCGGCGCGCACGATGCGGACGGCGATCTCGCCGCGGTTGGCGATGAGGAGGGTTCGGATCACCGGTGGGCTGTGGGTGCGGGAGCAGGAGGGAATCCAGGGGCGGGAACTTACCAGCGCGCCGGGGAGCGGGGAAACCCCGCTCCGTGGACGATGTCCGCCACGAACCAGCAGGGGGCGGGAGCGCCCTTCCGCTCCCGCTCCCCGATTCCCGCTTCCCTGGTCCCCGCGCCCTGCCGGTGGGGACTGGGGCCGCTCACTTCCCCAGGGTACCCGAGACCGTCGTCTCGCGCTTCTGCCGCATGATGCGGAGCGTCACCGTCTCGTCGGCGGCGTAGCTCGACAGGATGCGCTGGGCCCGGTCCGGGTCGGTGGCCTCCCGGTCGCCCACCGCCAGGATCACGTCGCCGGGCTGGAGCCCCAGCTTCGAGTCCTCATGCACGTCGGCGACGAGCACGCCTGCGGCGGTGCCGAAGTAGTCGGACAGCCCGGGCTTCAACTCCAGGAGCTGCAGGCCGCCCAAGCAGCGGTGGGAGAAGCCCACCCAGAGCCCGCCGGACGGAGCGGAGTCGCCGGGGCACGCCCAGAGCCGGTCGTCGTCCGCGGTCACCACGGAGAACGACCGTGTCTCGGGGGCCGGCCGGACGAGGACCCGGGGGGACCCTCCCGAGTCGCCGAAGATGCGGATCTCCCGGCCCTCGGGGCTGACGTGAACGGTGAGATCGCGGAGCCGACCCTCCAGGTCCTTCATGCGGCCCCGGAAGGCCTCGGGGTTCCAGTCCGGTGCGAGCACGCCGACCGTCCAGTCGTCCAGCTCACGGGCCTCGACGGTGGCCGTGATGCGTGCCCCGTCCCGGAGGTACTCCACCTCCACCTCTTCGCCGGGCTCGATGCCGCGAACGATCTCCATGAGGCGCTGCACCGGGAGGGAGGAGTCCTCCTCGAACGTGCGCTCCACGTCGGGGCCGAGCGGCTCCAGGAGGTCCTTGCCGTCCACCCGGGTGAGGATGTCGCCCTTCCGGAGGCCGGCCTTCGCAGCCGGGCCGTTCTCCAGGACCGACGCCACCACCGCTCCCCGCGCCTCGGTGCCCTCCTTCGCGTCCGCGAGCGTCACACCCAGCCGGGGCCGGCTCGCCGAAATCGCCCGGGTGACGATCTTCCCCACGTCGGGGAGGGCGAAGCACGAGCACCGCTCGATGGGCTTCCCCTCCTTGTCGACGCATCGGCACTCCTGGCGCTCCTGGGAGCGCAGGAGCACCTGGGCATCCGCGCGGAAAACGGGCCCGGCCAGGACCCCCAGGGCCAGGGCCACGCCGAGCGCGCGTCCCGGGCTCTTGAACATCGTCGTCATCGTCGTCCCTCCACGGGGGTGGTCTTCCTTCTTCCACCCCTCAGACGCCGGAACGAGGGCGCGGGGTTGTCTGGCAGGTCGCAGACGAAGGATCAACCGCGAAACCCCCATGCGCCCAACATCATGCGCGATATGACCGTATGTGGCAGGGGGTCGGGCCGTGGCGTCCCGGGGCACCCGTGCGCAGCACGGGTCGCGGGGTGCTCCCCTTCGTCTGCGACCTGCTAAAGCGGGATGTTCCCGTGCTTCCGCATCGGGTTGGCGTCGCGCTTGTTGCGCAGCATGTCCAGGGCGTTGATGAGCCGCGGGCGCGTCTCCCGCGGGTCGATGACGTCGTCCACGTACCCCCGCGCCGCCGCCACGAAGGGGTGGGCGAGCGTGTCCCGGTACTCCTGGATGCGCGCCTCGGTCGCGGCGACCGGGTCCTCGGACTCGGCGATCTCCTTCTTGAAGAGGATCTCGACGGCGCCCTTGGGGCCCATGACGGCGATCTCGGACTGCGGCCAGGCCAGGTTCATGTCGCCGCGGATGTGCTTGGAGTTCATCACGTCGTAGGCCCCGCCGTACGCCTTGCGGGTGATGACGGTGACCTTGGGGACGGTCGCCTCGCAGAAGGCGTAGAGGAGCTTGGCGCCGTGGCGGATGATCCCCCCGTGCTCCTGGGCCACGCCGGGGAGGAAGCCGGGAACGTCCTCGAGGACCACGAGCGGGATGTTGAACGCGTCGCAGAAGCGCACGAAGCGCGCGCCCTTGTCCGCCGAGTCGATGTCCAGCACGCCGGCCAGGACGGCGGGCTGGTTGGCCACGATCCCCACCGAGTGCCCGCCCAGGCGGGCGAATCCCACCAGGATGTTGGCGGCGAACTGCGCGTGCACCTCGAAAAAGACGCCGTCGTCCACCACCCGGCGTACCACCTCGCGCATGTCGTAGGGACGGTTGGGGTTGTCCGGCACCGCCTTCAGGAGCGCCTCGTCCTGCCGGTCCGCCGGGTCCGTGCACGTCCGCGTCGCGGGGAGCTCGGCGTTGTTCTGGGGCAGGTACTCCATGAGGTCGCGCACCGCCGCGAGGCATTGGGGCTCGGTGTCGAAGGCGAAGTGCGCCACACCCGACCTGGATGCGTGCACGTCGGCGCCGCCCAGCCCCTCCATGTCCACGTCCTCGTGGGTCACCGTCTTCACCACGTTCGGGCCGGTGACGAACATGTGGCTTGTGCCCCGCACCATGAACACGAAGTCGGTGATGGCAGGGGAGTACACGGCGCCACCGGCGCAGGGGCCGAGGATGACGCTGATCTGCGGGATGACTCCGGAGGCGAGGGTGTTGCGCAGGAAGATGTCGGCGTAGCCGCCCAGGCTCACCACGCCCTCCTGGATGCGCGCCCCCCCCGAGTCGTTGAGCCCGACGAGGGGCGCGCCGTTCTTCAGCGCCAACTCCTGGATCTTCACGATCTTCTCGGCGTGGGCCTCCGAAAGGGAGCCCCCGAACACCGTGAAGTCCTGGCTGAACACGTACGCCAGCCGTCCGTGGACCGCGCCGTAGCCGGTGACCACGCCGTCGCCGAGCACCTTCCGCTCCGCCATGCCGAAGTCGGTGGCGCGGTGCGTGACGTAGCGGTCCAGCTCCACGAACGAGCCGGGATCCAGGAGGAGGTCCACGCGCTCGCGGGCGGACAGTTTGCCCCGCTCGTGCTGGATCTGGACGCGGTGGGCACCCCCGCCCTCCTCCGCAGCGCGGCGGAGCTCGTCCAGGCGCTTCAGCTTCTCGTGGATGGACATGGCGTCGCGTTCCGGGTCAGGGTTGCGCGTACCCCGTGGGGTAGCGGGCGGCAAGCTCTAAGGGTATGAAAGGAAACGCCCGGACGCGACGTGCGTCCGGGCGATCCGTGTCCGAGGGCCGGGAGAGGCCGGGGCGCCGGGCCCCTGCTACGCCTGCGCGGCGCCGTCGGCGTCCGCCGGTGCCTCGGCCTCGACAGGCGCCTCCGCAGGTACGTCGACGGGTGCGTCCGCCGGTGCCTCGACAGGCGCCTCCGCCGGTGCCTTCGGCGGCTTGGGTGCGGCGGCCTCGGCCTCGTCGACCTCGCTGCTCGCCTTGGCCTTGGCCGCCTCGCGGGCGGCACGGGCCGCGTCGATGACCTCCTGCGGCTTGCGCTCCGGGGTCTCCGTGACCTCGAGGACGATGCGCCGGTTGGCCGCGTCGGACTCGATCACGCGCAGGCTCACCGGATCGCCCTCCGCGTAGTACTCCTCGAGCCGGTTGGCGTCCTCGATGCCCGAGTGCGACACGGGCACGAAGCCCTCGATGTCGTCGCCCAGGTCCACCACGATGCCTTTGTCCTGCACGCGCGCCACCTTGCCGTCGCACTCCACCCCGGGGGCGAAGCGCTCGGAGATCATGGGCCAGGGATCGTCCTGGAGCTGCTTGATGCCCA
>JBFYZE010000085.1:0-3119 GCA_041309665.1 Gemmatimonadales bacterium
GTCCAGGTCTCGGGCCCCGGCAGGGCCGGCGGGTGGGCGGAGGCGGTGCAGGTGGCGCCCCTGGACCCCCGCTTCGGCCGCTGAGGCCGCTCGGCGCCTTCCGCCGCCGGCGAAGACCACCGGAGCGGCGCGGACCCGCCGCCCACAGGTTCGCCCGGCCTCAAGAAACCGGCGCCGACACCCGATAATCCATGTGGGCGCCCACCCCCCCGACCACCCCCAACCGCAAGGCCATTCCCCCATGGCGGTCGTGCCCCTCGACAAGGTTGCACCCGGCAACGTCCTCGCCGCTCCGGCCAGGGACCGGAAGGGGCGCCTCCTCCTGGCCGCAGGCCACGAGTTGTCGTTGCGCACCCTGGAGAGCCTCAAGTTCTGGGGCATCACCGCCCTCGACGTCCTGGGCGAGGCGCCCGAGGAGCCGGACGTGCCGGAGGTGTCCCCCGAGATCCTGGCCCTGGCGGAGGCGGAGACCAACCTGCGCTTCGCCAACGCGGGGCCTCCCCACCCCTTCCTCGACACGCTGCGCGACCTGGCCATTGCGCGTAGGGCGCGGGCCATCGCCGCGCGCCAGGTGGAGGTCGCATGACCACCGCCGTGTTCGTGCCCGGGGATCCCGCCGCGCTGGTCGGCGGGAGCGTCCGGCTCGCGTCGCCGCCCGCCGTGTACGGACGGCTCATGGAGGTGTTGTCCCACCCCCGCGCGGGCTCCGCGGACATCGCGGGCGTCATCTCCGAGGATGCGGGGCTCACCATGCGCCTGCTCAAGGTGGTGAACTCGGCGTTCTTCTCGTTCCCCCGCCCCGTGGAGGACGTGGCCCAGGCCGTGCGGGTGGTGGGTACCACCCAGATCCGCGACCTGGCGCTGGCCACCTCGGTCCAGGCCATCTTCGGGCCCATCCCCCGCGAGCTGGTGGACGTCGACTCCTTCTGGCGTCACAGCCTGGCGTGCGGCGTCACCGCGCGGGCGCTGGCGGCCCGCCGGGGCGAGCACAACGTGGAGCGCTTCTTCGCCGCGGGCGTGCTCCACGACGTGGGCCACCTCATCCTCTTCTCCCACCTGCCCGATCAGGCCCGGGAGGTCATCGTGCGCGCCCACGTCTCCGGGCGGCCCCTCCACGAGTGCGAGCGCGACACCCTGGGCTACGACCACGCCGAGCTGGGGCACGCGCTCATGGCGCGCTGGAACCTGCCCGTCCCCTTCCAGGAGGCAGTGGCCTACCACCACGCCCCGTCCCGCGCCACCCGGTTCCCCCTGGACGCGGCGCTGGTGCACGTCGCCGAGGTGACGGTGCATGCGTTGGGTCCGGGGCGCACCGGCGAGGACCAGGTGCCCCCCTTCGACGCGAGGGCCTGGGAGCTCCTGGGCATCGACGTGGCCGATTTCCCGCTCGTATGGGAAGACGCGGAGCGCCAGCTGGTGGCGGCCCTCCACTTCATGGGGATGTCGTGAACACCCCCCGGGTGGAGCAGGACGTCCTGGGCTGGGTCACCGACGCGCTCGGCTCGGCGGCGTCCTTCGGGTCGGCGGCGCTCGCCCAGACCTCCGCCGGCGGCGGCGCGGACGACGTCTTCCGCGAGGCCGTGCCGCTCCTGCGCGGCGTGGGCGACTTCGACGCCGTGGGGCTGGTGGCCGTCGACGACGACGGCGTGGGATTCCGCGTGGCGGTCTGCGACCCGCCGGAGCGGGCGGCCGACCTCCTCGCCGAGGTGGGGCGCCAGGCCGCATCCGGCACCTTCGCCTGGACGCTCTACCAGTCCCACCCGGTGGTGGTCCCCGGCGAGTCGCTGGGGCGCTGGGTGGTGATGCACCCGGTGGCGACGCCCGGGCGCGTGCTGGGGATGTTCGTGGCCTCCAACCGCGACACGTCGGCATTCCAGTCCGCCATCTCCCAGAGGCTCCTTTCGGTGGTGCTGGCCCAGGTGGCCACCACCCTGGAGACGCACCTCCTCTACGCCGAGCTCGCGGCCTACAACGCCCGCCTGGAGGCGCTGGTGGAGGAGCGCACCCGGGAGCTGCGGCGCTCGGAGGAGGAGGCGCGCGCCGCCTCCAAGGCCAAGGGGGACTTCCTGGCCAACATGAGCCACGAGATCCGCACGCCCATCCACGGGATCATGGGGTTCACGCGCCTCCTGCTGGACACCGACCTGGCGGCGGAGCAGCGCGAGCACGCCGGCATCGTGCTCCGGTCGGCGGAGAGCCTCCTGGCCATCGTCAACGACCTCCTGGACTACGCCAAGGTGGAGGCGGGGAAGCTGGAGATCGAGCGCGTCCCCTTCGACCTGCGGTGCGCCCTGGAGGACGTGATCGAGCTGGTGGCGCCGCGGGTGGCGGGCAAGCCCGTGGAGCTCGTCCTGGACTACGCGCCCGACGCCCTCCGCAACGTCGTCGGCGACCCGGGGCGCACGCGCCAGGTGGTGCTGAACCTGGTGGCCAACGCCGCCCGCTTCACCCACCGGGGCCATGTTCGCGTGGAGGTGCGCCCCGACCCCCGGGGCGGCGCGCGCATCGCCGTCGAGGACACCGGGGTCGGCATCCCGCCCGGCCGCGTGGAGAGCATGTTCGAGAAGTTCACCCAGGGTGGGTCGTCGGAGGACCGCACCAACTCCGGCACCGGGCTGGGCCTCCCCATCGCCCGGACCCTGGCCCGCCTCATGGACGGCGACGTCACGGCGGTGAGCACCTACGGCGTGGGGTCCACGTTCACCTTCGGGCTCCCCTACCTCCAGGGCGCCGCGGGCGCCCCCGAGGCCGGGCCCAGGCTGGCGGACGCCCGCGTCATCGCCGTGTCCGCGTCCGAGGCGCTGGCCGGTGCGCTCGCGGTCACGCTGCGCGCCCACGGGGCCGACGCCATCGCCGTGCGCCCTGCAGGGTTCGCCGAGGCCCTCCAGGAGGCGCGGACCCGGGGCCCCGTGACCGCCGTCCTGGTGGACGGCTCAGGGGGGTTTCCCGAGCTGGCCCGGGTGCGGCAGGCCGCCGCCGGGGGCGGCACGGCTCCCGCGCTGTGGGCGCTCCTCTCCCCGGACCAGGAAGACAAGGCGGCAGCGCTCCGACCCCTGGGGTACGCCGGGTGGGTCAGGAAGCCCGTGCGGGAGGCCCGCCTCCTCGCGGCGCTCCGGCCC
>JBFYZE010000086.1:0-3907 GCA_041309665.1 Gemmatimonadales bacterium
CCCCTCGCGGAAGCCACTCCGCCGCCCGCGCCGGAGCCTGAGGACGAGCCCGAGCCCGAAGAGGAGTTCGAGCCCGAGGAGGAGGAGCCGGAGGAGCCTCAAGCGGCCACGCCGGCGGAGCCCGAAGAGGAGCCCGAGCCGGAGGTGGAACCGGAGGAGGCCGAGCCGATGGCGGCTCCGGTGGACGATCTGTTCGCCGCGGAGGCCGAGGTGGCCCCCGAGCCCGTGGCCGTGTCCGCCGTGCTCACGCCCCGCCCGGGCCTCACGGGAGCGCGCCCGCAGTCGGTGCGCAAGGGAGCGCCCGACGGTCCGGTGCGCACGATCCGCAGGCCCGCGCCCGCCCCGGCGGCCAGCGCAGGTCCCGGCGGCCAGGTACGCATCCAGGCCCAGGGCTACACCCCCGACGGCCGGAAGGCGGCGGAGGGAGCGGCCAAGGGCAAGAAGGGAAAGAAGCGCCAGCGGGTGGACCAGGACGCGGTCCAGGAGAACATCCAGCGCGTCATGGCCGAGCTGAAGGGCACGGGCGGCAAGGGAAAGAAGCGCCGCAAGGGCCAGTCCCGCGAGGAGGTGGAGGCCCAGCAGGAGGAGCAGCGCCAGGAAAAGGAGCGAGAGAGGCTCACGGTGCGGGTCAACGAGTTCCTCACCGTGGCCGAGCTCGCCGAGCTCATCGACGTGACCTCGACGGCCATCATCGGGTCTGCGTTCAAGAACCTCGGCCTGCTGGTGACCATCAATCAGCGCCTGGACTTCGACCAGATCGAGATGCTCCTGGACGAGTTCGAGTTCACCGCCGTCCGTGAGGACGAGTACGGAGCGGAGGACGCGGACGAGGAGGCGGATCCGCCCGAGACCCTCAAGCCTCGCCCCCCGGTGGTGACCGTGATGGGCCACGTGGACCACGGCAAGACGCTCCTCCTGGACAAGATCCGGAAGAGCAACGTGGTGGCGGGCGAGGCGGGCGGCATCACGCAGCACATCGGCGCCTACCACGTGCTCCTCCCCGGCGGGCGCAGCATCTCGTTCCTCGACACGCCCGGGCACGCAGCCTTCACGCCCAAGCGCGCGCGCGGCGCCGACGTCACCGACATCGTCATTCTGCTGGTCGCGGCCGACGACTCGGTGATGCCCCAGACGGTCGAGGCCATCAGCCACGCCCGGAACGCCGGCGTGCCCATGGTGGTGGCCATCAACAAGGTGGACCTCCCCACCGCGCAGCCCGGGAAGGTGAAGCAGGAGCTGCTGCAGCACTCCGTGCAGGTGGAGGACTTCGGCGGCGACGTCCTCGTGTCCGAGATCTCCGCCAAGACCGGGAAGGGGATCGACGAGCTCCTGGAGAAGGTCCTTCTCCAGGCCGACATGCTGGAGCTGAAGGCGAACCCGGACCGCGAGGCGCAGGGGACCGTCATCGAGGCCCAGCTCGACATCGGGAAGGGACCGATCGTCACGACGCTGGTGCAGCGCGGGACGCTGCGCGTGGGCGACTCCTTCCTGGTGGGGATGCAGGAGGGCCGGGTGCGCGCGCTCCTGGACGAGCGGGGGAAGACCGTGCAGTCCGTGGGGCCCGGCGTGCCCGTGCAGATCCTGGGGTGCACCGGCGTTCCGCAGGCCGGGGACGCGTTCCAGGTCATGGAGGCGGACCGTGCCGCCGAGATCGCGCAGGCGCGGCAGCGCCTCGACCGCGAGAAGCAGCTGCGCATCCGCGAGCGCGGCTTCAAGCTGGGCGACTTCTCCGCGCTGGTCGCGCAGGGCAAGAGGTCCACGCTCCGCCTGGTGATCAAGGGCGACGTGGACGGGTCCGTGCAGGCCGTGGCGGACTCGCTGGAGCAGCTCGGCACCAAGGAGGTCCAGGTGGAGATCGTCCACCGGGCCGTGGGCGCCATCAACGAGTCGGACGTGCTGCTGGCACAGACGGCGGGAGCCGTCATCATCGGCTTCCGCGTGCGGCCGCAGACCGCCGCCCGCGTGGAGGCCGAGCGCGCTGGGGTGGACATCCAGTCCTACGACGTCATCTACGAGGCCGTGGACGACATCCGCGCCGCGCTGGAAGGCATGTTGGCGCCGGAGAAGAAGGAGAACGTCACCGGGTCCGCCGAGGTGCGCGAGGTCTTCAAGATCAGCAAGATCGGGACCATCGCCGGATGTTACGTCACCGATGGGAAGATCGACCGGAAGGGGCGTGCCCGCCTCATCCGTGACGGCATCGTCATCTACGACGGGGAGCTATCGTCCCTCAAGCGCTTCAAGGACGACGCCAAGGAAGTCCGCGAAGGGTACGAATGCGGCATCGGCATTCACAACTTCAACGACATCAAGGTCCGCGACGTCATCGAGTGCTACGTGGTGGAGGAGATCGCCAGGACGCTGGCCAGCTCCAACTGACCGCCGTCCCGACGAGGTGACCGGATGTCACGGGTGGTT
Organism: Gemmatimonadales bacterium; assembly: GCA_041309665.1. GTDB lineage: Bacteria > Gemmatimonadota > Gemmatimonadetes > Longimicrobiales > Gaopeijiaceae > SZUA-318. The sequence continues at coordinate 2,419 of JBFYZE010000086.1, forward strand.
GCCTCCCAGACCTGGCAGCTCTCCCTTCCCGGGTGCTCCTCCCTCAAGGAGAAGCGCTCGGTGGTGCGCTCCTTGAAGGACCGCCTCAGGTCCCGGTTCTCCCTCTCCGTGGCGGAGACGTCCGACCAGGACGTGCTCACCAGGGCCGAGCTCTCGGTGGCGCTCGTCTCTTCGGATCGCCGCCTCGCCGAGACGGTGCTCGACAAGGCCGACCATCTGGTCCAGGGAGAAGGCCGGGCCCTGGTCCTCCACACCCGCCGCGACTTCCACTGAGCAGCACGGAGCGACCTCGATGGCCTCCAAGCGGATCGCACGACTCAACGAGCAGCTCAAGCGCGAGATCGCCGAGCTGGTGCGCACGGACGTGCGCGACCCCCGTGTCGGACTGGTCTCGGTGACCGGGGTCCGGGTGGCCTCGGACCTTGGGTCCGCCCGCGTGTTCGTGCGCGTGCTGGGTGGGGACCCGGAGCGGGCGGAATCCCTGGAGGGACTGGTGGCGGCTGCGCCGTTCCTGCGCCGGGCGCTGGGTCAGATCCTGCACATCCGCCGCATCCCCGAGCTCCGGTTCGAGGAGGACCGCACCATGGAGCACGCGCGGAGGATCGAGCAGATCCTCTCCGAGGTCCTCCCAGGGGCGCCGGAGACCGGTGGGGAGCCGGATCCCGGCGCCGAGGAAGACGGGGAGCCGGGCGCGTGACCGCCGGGTCCCTCCACGGCGTCCTTCCCGTGGACAAGCCCGTGGGCCCGACCTCCCACGACGTGGTGGCCTCGGCGCGGCGCGCCCTGGGGGAGCGGAGGATCGGGCACACCGGGACATTGGACCCTTTCGCCTCGGGGCTCCTCCTCCTCTGCGTCGGGGAAGCCACCCGGCTCGCCGAGTACCTCGTGGGGATGGACAAGACGTACGAGGCGACGGTGCTCCTGGGGGTGGCGACCGACTCCGGGGACCGGGACGGCGCGGTGCTGGCCCGGTCCGAAGCATGGCGCGAGGTGTCCCGCGATGCCCTCGACACCGCGCTCGCACGGTTCCGTGGAACCCTCCAGCAGCTTCCCCCGAGCCTGAGCGCGAAGAAGGTGGCCGGGGTTCCGGCCCACCGGCGCGTGCGCCGGGGCGAGGAGGTCACCCTCCGGCCTCAGGCGGTGACGGTGCACGAGCTCACCGTCACCCGGTGCGCACCGCCCGAGGTGCATCTGCGTCTGCGGTGCTCCTCCGGCACGTACGTACGCTCCTTGGCCCGTGACCTCGGCCAGGCCCTGGGCGTGGGAGCGCACCTGACGGCGCTGCGGCGCACCGCCGTGGGGCTCTTCGGGGTGGAGGGCGCCGTGGGGCTCGAACGCCTGGAGGACCGCGCCCTGGTGGACGGGGTGCTCCTGTCGCCCCTCGACGCTCTGGCGCATCTCCCCCGCTGCATGGTCGGAGCCGATGCGGCCGCGGACCTGGGGCACGGCTGCGCGGTGGAGGCGGCGGACGCCCCGGACGCCCCGGTGG
>JBFYZE010000087.1:0-9683 GCA_041309665.1 Gemmatimonadales bacterium
CTCCAGGCGATGCGCCTCCGCCTCGGCCTCCTCCACGGCGCGGCGCAGGGCGCGCACCTCCTTGCGGTCCTGCTTCTCCCGGGCCATCCGGGACCGGGCCTCCTTCCGCTCCTGCTCGTCCCGCGCCGCCCGCTCCTCCACGGCTCGGCGCGCCTCGGCGGCGGAACGGGCCGCGCGGTCGGCCTCCCACTCCTCGAAGGACCCCGGGTACTCGGTGATCCTCCCGTCCTCGAGGGACCACACGCGCGTCACCAGGTTGCGCAGCAGTGCCCGGTCGTGGCTCACCAGGAGCACCGAACCCTCGAACCCCTCCAGCGCGTCCTCCAGCGCCTCCACCGACTCCACGTCCAGGTGGTTGGTGGGCTCGTCCAGGAGGACCAGGTTGGCCCGGGAGAGCATGAGCATGGCGAGCGCCACACGGGCCCGCTCGCCGCCGGAGAGGGTGTCCGCCTTGCGCTGGACCTCCTCGCCCGAGAATCCGAAACGCCCGAGGTGCCCCTGCACCTTCCCGCGGTCCCACATCGGGCGCAGGTCGTTGACGACGTCGAAGAGCGGCTTGCCCATGGGGATCTGGGCCATGTCCTGCCGGTAGTAAGCCAGCTCGATGGAGGGGCCGAGGCGGAGCGTGCCGCCCTCTACCGGCCGCTGTCCGGCGACCGCCTCGAGGAAGGTGGACTTCCCGGACCCGTTGGCGCCCACCAGCCCGACCACGTCGCCCCGCTGCAGCACCGCGGAGAACCCGTCCAGCAGGGTACGCGCGCCGATGGCCAGGCGGAGGTCCTCCACCTGGAGCACCTGGTTCCCCCCGCGTTGGGCAGGCTCCAGCGCCAGCGACATCACCCCTTCCTCGCCGGGGAGCGCGCTCAGGCGGGGGACGCGCTCCAGCTTCTTCCTCCGGCTCTTGGCCTGGGCGCTCTTCTGGCCGGCCATGTTGCGCCGTATGTAGTCCTCCTCCTTCGCGATCATCCTCCGCTGCTGCTGGAACGCCCGCTCCTGCGCCAGGCGCGCCTCCGCGCGCTGGAGCACGAAGTGGCTGTAGCCTCCTGCGTAGGGGGTGGCGGTGCAGCTCTCGAAGTGGATCACGTGGTCGGCAACGGCCTCGAGGAACGCCCGGTCGTGGCTGATGACCATCACCGTGGCCTCGAGCCCGCGGAGGTAGTCCTCCAGCCAGCGGGTCGTCCCCAGGTCGAGGTGGTTCGTGGGCTCGTCCAGGAGGAGGAGGTCGGCGGGGGCGGCCAGCTGGCGCGCGAGCCCCACGCGACCCTGCTCGCCCCCGCTCATGCGGGCCACGGGCATGGTCCGGGCCCACTCCGGGTCGAAGCCGAGCCCGTGGAGGACGGCGTCCACGCGCGCGTCCATCTCGTATCCGCCCTCCCGGGCGAAGCGCTCCAGGTCCCGGTCGTAGCGGGCCAGCGCCTGGGGCGTCGGGTGGGCGTGGGCCATGGCCTCGGCCTGGGCGTGGAGGGAGCGCTCCAGCTGCACCAGGTCGCCGAACGCGGCCGCCGCGGCATCCCAGGCGCTCGTGCCGGTGGGGAACTCCCGGTGCTGGTCCAGGAGGGTGAGGCGCAGGTCGCCGGGGCGGGTGAGCGTTCCCCGCGAGGGCGCCAGCGTTCCCGCGATCAGGTTGAAGAGGGTGGTCTTCCCGGAGCCGTTGCGCCCGACGATCCCCCAGCGCTCACCGCGGCCCACGGTGAAGCTGACGTCCTTGAAGATGACGGTGGCGCCGAACTCGACGGCGACGCCGGAGGCGACGATCTGGGACACGGGATTTCGGGCGAGGGGATGGTGGCGGCCGGAAAGCTAGCGGCGCCGTCCCCCGTCCCCCAGGGAAGGCGCCGCCCTCGACCTTCCCGCCGCCCCTCTCAGGCCTTCGGCGGCGTCTTCTTCTGCGACAGTTGGATCTCGATTTGATGGGCGACGGACCCGGGCGGTGGCGCCGCGGTGGCCGCGCCCGGGGCGGGACCGCCCGGGGCGGGAGCTCCTGGCTTGGGCGCCTCCTTCTTCGGGATCGTGGGAAGCGGGACGCCGCGGTGGCGGGCTGCCCGCTCCTGCGCTCGCTTGCGCATGATCTGGACGAGGAGGAGCACCACGCCCGCCACGATGAGGATGACCGGCCAGTTCCACGTGGTCTTTCCCACGGCGAAGCTGGCCACGATGGTGCGCAGGCTGTCCGGGCGCGACTTGAGCCCCGGCTCGCCCGTGAGGAAGTCCACGGCGTACGTGATGGTGTCGTAGGGGATCGCCGCGCGGAACACGACGTACTGCAGGCCGCCGTTGTCCAGAAGCCACTTCTCCTCCCAACCCCACGCGGTCCGGCCGTCCACCTGGAGCGTCTCCACCTCGCCGAAGTGCACCCGCTTCCCCTCGGCTGCGGCCATGGCCCCGCGCCGTGCCGCCTGCACCTCGTCGGGGCCCAGCACCCCCACGTGCCCGTTGATGTAGATGCCGCTGAAGTTCCCCCACGAGGCTTCGACCCATGCGTCGTGGTAGACGATGGCTCGGTCCGGGAACATGGGACGCTCCTCGCTCGCTTCCCGGTTCATCGTGAACGCGGGAGGCGGGTTCTGGATCTGGGGCCCCTCGAAGTTGGGGACCTTGCACGCCGTCGCGAGCGTCACGCCCAGCAGGGCGGCGGCGAGCAGGGCGGGCGGTGCGCCGGGAGGCGCGACGCGTCGGCGGGAACGGTGTCTGTCCATGGGGGCTCCTCCAGAGTCGCGACAAGGTAAGCGCCCGGTCCCCCGTTCCTGCAAGGGCGGCCCGTCCTGGCCTTCTCCCGGGGGCCCCGGATAGCTTGCATCCGGAGAGGTTGCCGTCCCTGAAATGCCTTCCGGCAAGTCGGATATCCACATGGCAGCGACCCGGGTGACCCTGATGCTCCTCGCCCTCCCAGTGCTCCTCCCCCTCGCCGACCCAGACTCCGCCCGGGCCCAGCAGGCCGCGGTGCAGGAAGGGATGATCGCGCTCCCCGCCGTGTCCACCGACGGCGGCATCTCCGTGGAGAGGGCGCTCGCCACGCGCCGCTCCCAGCGGAGCCTCGCGGGCGACGCGCTCACGCTCCCGCAGCTGTCCCAGCTCCTTTGGGCCGGTCAGGGCGTGACCGCGACCACCCAGAACCCGCCGCGCAGTCTGCGGACCGCGCCTTCCGCCGGGGCCACCTATCCGATGGAGCTCTACGCGGTGGTGGGTGCGGTGGAGGGCCTGGACGCTGGGGTCTATCGCTACGTGCCGGCCGCCCACGCGCTCGCCCCCGTGTCGAAGGGCGACGTGCGCGCGGCGCTCTTCGAGGCGGCCTCCCGCCAGGCCGCCGTCCAGGCCGCTCCGGTGACCCTGGTGCTGGCGGCGGTGGTGGCCAGGACGGCAGCGCGCTACGCCGAGCGGGCCGAGCGCTACGTGGCCATCGAGGTGGGGGCGGTCGGGGAGAACATCTATCTGCAGGCGGAATCCCTCGGCCTCGGGACGGTCTACATGGGCGCGTACCGGGACGACGCGGTGAAGACCGTCCTGGGCCTTCCGGCGGACCAGGCGGTGTACGGGGTGCTCCCCGTGGGGAAGGTCGCACCCCCCCGCTGAACGCGGCGCGGGGGCGCCCTGGCCTCAGCGCGTCAGCGCCATCGGCCCGGCGCGCAGCGCCAGGTCCGCCTCGTGCGGTGGCACCACGATCCCGCGGGCCGGCGCGGCGGCGAGGTCCATGCCGAGCCACGACTCGAGGGCGGTGAGCACCTGAGCGCGATCGGCCGCACCCAGGCTCCCGATGCGGGTCTGATGGTCGCCGCCGGGCTGGATCACTTTGACGATGCGCGTGTTGCCCCCCACGTCGATGGCGCCCCCGGTCCACGGGTCCACGCCGCCGTAGATCAGGACGATCCTGTCGCCCTCGGTCCGCAGCCATTGGGCCACGTCCCGCATGGCGGCGCCCCCATCCCACGTCAGCGACAGCCCCGCGGGGAAGTCGTACTCCACCCGTGGATCCAGGGGCTGCTGGCGGAAGAGCCCCTCCAGGTGGGAGTGGTCCACCGCCGGGCCGCCGAGCTGGGTATGGACCTGGTAGGCGTACGCCTTGAAGTAGTCGCGCCACGGGTCCGAGTCGTAGTGCAGGCGCACGACGGTGGCCAGGTGGGTGATCCAGGCGTCGCGGGGCGTGTCGGGCCCCGGGATGTCGCCGTAGTCGAAGACGTGCCGCTGCCAGAACCCCCACGCGTAGGACCGCACCGCGGACTCGAAGACCGGCCCCGCCGGCACGGAGAGCGCGAGGCCGTTGGCGGCGAACCAGGCGCGGAAGAGGGGGAGGAGATCGTCCTCGTGCTCCAGGAGCCGGCGCTGGAACGCGTGGATGGCCGCTCTCCCTTCCGGGGTCCCCGTGGCTGCGAGCCAGGGAAGGAAGCGCGGGTCGTCCAGCTCGAACATGAGGGGCGACACGTACGCGACGGTGGCGTCCATGTCGCCGGGCCAGAAGCGCCGGTGGAAGAGCGGCGTCATCCCGCTCTTGCTGGCGCCGGCGCTCACCCACTTCCCCGGGTAGATCTCCCTGAGGAGCGTGACGATGCGGTGGTGGTCGGCGGCCGCCTGGCGGATGTCCAGGTGGCTCCAGTCGGTGGGCTGGGGGCGCGACCCCGGAAAGTACCGGTGGGTGACGTAGAGCCCGTTCGCCTGGAGGAGGCCGGCGAGCTCCTCGCCCGACTCCTCGCTCGCGCCGTACCCGTAGGCCCCGAAGACCATGGGACGGTCCTCCCCCGCGTGGGAGAGCCAGGCGCGCTGCACGAAGGTGGGCCCGTGGGGGGCGTCGTGGTCCACCGGCTGGGTGATCTCCAGGAGGAACTGGCGGGGATAGCCGTAGTGGGGCGGGATCTCGGTGGCGGTCACGCCGGGGAGCGCGTTGAGGCGGTCCAGCAGGTCGCCGGTGTCCGGAGCGGTGGCGTCGCCGCAGGCCGCGAGGAACAGCGCAAGGACGGCCGACGCGAGGGCGGCGGCGACGGAGGCGCGGCGGCGGAGGCTCATGCCTTAACTGACGCCGCGCCCCCCGGAGGATTTCAGCGCGGGATGATGGGCAGCGTCACGTGCGAGGGGTGCTCGGCGTCGTGGAGCACGCGCTGGCGCGCCGGCACGAACGCCGTGTCGCGCTCGTTGTCGCCGCCCGTGTTCAGGTTCCGGTCGTACTTGGGGAACGCCGCGGAGGAGACCACCACCCGGATCCGGTCCCCGGCGGGGACCACCAGAGCGGTGAACCAGAGGTCGATGTCGTAGCGGTGGATATCCCCGGGCGTGAGCAGTGAGGGGCGGTCGAAGCCGTCGCGGAAGCGCGCCCGCATGACGCCGTCCTGGATGCGCCAGGCGCTCCCGTCGGGCTTCACCTGGAGGATCATGACGTTCCAGTCCGTGTCGCGCGCGTCGGTGGCGGCCCACAGGGTGGCCGTCATGGGCCCGGTGATCTCGGTGGCCTCCGTGAACGGTGCGGTGGTGTAGGACAGGACGTCGCTGCGCGCCGCGTGCACGGTGGCGTAGTCCTCGTTGATGTTCAGCTCCAGCTCGCGGGCGTCCACGAGGTACGGCGTGGGGTCGGCAGGGTCGTAGGTGTAGGTGTCCTCCGGCTCGGAGCCGGGGGGGATGGTGTCCAACGTACCATCGCCCGAGGCGGAGTTGGCCGCGCCGCCCGAGTGGAGGTAGAAGCGCGTGAAGGTGGTCCGGGCCAGCGGCCACTCGTTCTCCTGCCGCCAGACGTTCTCGCCCATGATGAACAGGTCCAGCGGGGGCTCCTTGTCCACCCCGTTGTCCATCCCCTTGAGCCAGCGGTCGAACCAGCGGAGCTGGAGCGCGCGGTGATCCAGGCGCGCCTGGGGCCCGAAGTCCCCGTTCACGTAGTCGATCCCCTTGTGGGCGCCGGGGTCCATGACCACGCGCTGGTAGGGGTGTGTCTCCAGCGTATCGAGCCCCACCCAGTTGCGGATGTTGCCCCGGGCGTCGTCGTACCAGCCGGCGATCCCGAGCACGGGCACCTGCACCCGATCGAGGCGGCGCTCGATGGAGAGCGCCCTCCAGTAGTCGTCCTCCTGCTGGTGGTCGAACCAGTCGTCCCAGTACTTCGGCCGCGGGCAGCCGGCGCGCTCGGCGCTCTCGATGACCGGGAGGTGGCTGAACGCCGGCACCAGGTCCACGGCGCTCAGGTCCGACAGCGTCTCCTTCACCGCCGTGTAGCAGAGCCAGGGGACGATGGTGGGGGAGAAGACCATGTCGATGTAGGGCACCAGGCGGAGCGGGTCGGCGGTTGCCACAACCGGGGCGATGGCCGCCAGGTGGGGCGGCTGGGCGATGGCGGCGTACCACGCATACAGTCCCGGGTTGGAGCGGCCGATCATCCCCACCTTGCCGTTGCTCCCCGGGAGCGAGGCTGCCCACTCCACGGCGTCGTACCCGTCCTCCTCCTGCAGCGCGTTCATGTCCAGCACGCCCCCCGAGCCGCCGCGCCCGCGCACGTCCTGCTTCACGTAGATGTAGCCCCGCGACGCCCAGAACACGGCGTTGGCCGTGTCGAAGCGCAGGTAGGGGGTGCGCTCCATGACCACGCCGAAGGGGCCCTGGCCCACGGGCCGGCCCACGAAGCTCATGAGGGTGGTGCCGTCCCGGGCGGTCATGGGGACCGCCGGGTCGATCTCCACCGGGTGGGTGGAGTCGGACACCTGGCCGGACCAAAGCGGGAAGTAGGGCTCGTAGGCCGGCGGCTCCGAGCGCCTCACGAGCCAGACCCGATCAGCGGGGGCCCCGTCCCGCACCAGCACGCCGGAGATGGTGTCGCCCGCCACGAGGGCGCGGATGGAGCGGCCGGAGGCGAAGTCCACGATCACCGAGTCGTTGGCGACGGAGATCCCCACCACCGTCTCCAGCATGCCCCCGGCCCTCCGCTCCAGGCGGGCCGCGGCGGGATCGATGCTCCGGAATTGGGCGAAGCCGAAGCGGCGCCGCGCCTCGAATCCGCCGCTGGGAGCGGCCCCGAGCATGCGCCAGTAGTCCCAGTCGCCGGTGAGGGCCTCCGCCGTCTCCGCGCTCCGGTCCACGCAGGCCCAGGAGGACAGGGCGGCTGCGCACAGGGCGCCCACGAGGAGGAAGCGGGGCGCGCGGCGGGGAGCGCTCATGGGGGCATCTCCGACGAAGGGTCGGTCCGCGGGGAGACGGTCACGGTAGGCCCGCCGCGGGGTTCGGGCAAGGCGCGGGCCCCGGGGCTCGGGACCACGCTCCGGACGTGGGCCCTGGGGCGCGAGCGCGACCTTCCCGCGGAGGGAGCTTGACCTTCCCGCCCGTCCGGCGCAGCCTAAGATGCCGCGAGGTGACCCGCGGGCGAGCGCGAACCGATACCCCCCAGAGCGATAGCGAGGCTCGAGAACATGCTTCCACGAAACGTGCGAACCACCCTGACGGCCGCCCTGGCTCTCCTGGCCGCCCTGCCCGCCGTGGCTTCGGCGCAGGTCGTGCTGGAAGAGCAGAGCAACTTCGGCCCGGCGCTGGCCCGGATGGGGGAGAACATCTACCTGAGTTGGACGGGGCGCGACTCCAAGATCAACGTCATGCGCTCCTCCGACGGGATCGACTTCCGCGCCAAGATCATCCTCGAGGAGCGGACGGCGAACCCACCCACCCTCGCGTCCCTGGGCGACCGGCTCTTCCTGGCGTGGACGGGGCGGGACGGCAAGATCAACGTCATGCGCTCCGAGGACGGGATCGACTGGGGCGGCAAGATCACCATGGAGGAGCAGAGCCTCACCGACCCGGGGCTCGTCTCCCTGGAGGGCCGTCTCTACCTCGTGTGGCGCGGGCGCGACGACAAGATCAACATCATGCGCGCCCAGGACGGCATCGACTGGGGCGGCAAGGTGACGCTGGAGGAGCAGACGGCGCAGCGCCCGGCCTTCACTTCGATGGAGGGCCGGCTGTTCGTGGCCTGGACGGGGCGCGACGGCAAGCTCAACGTCATGCGTTCCTCCGACGGGATCGACTGGGGCGGCAAGGTCATCCTCGAGGAGCGGAGCAACGTCGGTCCGGGCCTGGCGACCTTCGACGGCCGCATCTTCCTCACCTGGGCCGGGCGCGACATGAAGCTCAACGTCATGCGCTCGTCCGAAGGGATCGACTGGGGCGGCAAGGTCATCCTCGAGGACCAGACCACCGTATCGCCCATCCTCACCGCGCTGGGCGAGCGGATGTACCTGGGCTTCACGGGGCGCCCCAGCCAACAGCGCCAGCAGGAAGGCATGAAGCTCAACATCCGCCGCTCGGCGGACGGGATCGACTGGCGGTAGGCGCCGCCGGGCCGCGCTCGCCTGGGACGGCCGGCGGGTTCGGAGACATCGCGGAGGCCGGGGGCGCCAGGGCGCGCTTCCGGCCTCTTCGCGTCGCGCGGCCCCGCCGGCACGGGGTGCGACCCCGCCGTCCGTCCGCCCGGCGCCGCGGCGAGGTTGCCGGCACTGATCCGACTGCCCATTCTGCCTGTGTACTCCCTCACGGAGGCTCCATGATCCCCGCGAGCCGGCTTTCCCCGATCTCCGCGTTCGTCGGTCCGGCCCTCAGAGGGGTTCTTCTCCTCGGTCTCCTGGCCCTTCCCGATCCCGCGGCCGCCCAGCGTTGGCCCCTGCCCGACCCGGTGCGTGCGCGCGTGGACTCGGTGTTCGCCTTCGTGGGCCGGGACGAGCCGGGGTGCGCGCTGGGCGTCATCCAGGAGGGGCGCATGGCCTACGCCCGTGGGTACGGGCTCGCCAACCTGGACTGGGGGATCCCCATCGGCCCCTCCTCGGTCTTCGACATCGGGTCCGTGTCCAAGCAGTTCACGGCGACCGCCGTGGCGCTCCTGGAGCTGGACGGGGTGCTCACCCTCGATGACGACGTCCGGCGCTGGATCCCGGAGGTGCCCGACTACGGCACGCCGATCACGCTCCGCCACCTCCTCAACCACACGAGCGGCGTGCGCGACTACCTCACGCTCATGAGCCTGGCCGGGTTCGAGTTCGCGAACGTGTTCGACGAGGCGGCAGGCGTCGAGCTCATCGCCCGCCAGCGCGCGCTCAACTTCGAACCGGGCGCGGAGCACCTGTACTCCAATTCGGGCTACCTCCTTCTGGCGGCCGTGGTGCGCCGGGCCTCGGGCCAGTCGCTGAGGGACTTCCTCCAGGCCCGGATCTTCGATCCGCTCGGCATGGCGCACACGTCGGTGTGGGACCGGAACACCGAGATCGTCCCGGGGCGCGCCACCGGCTACTCCCGCGCGGCGGGCGGCTGGGAGATGGACCACGCGTGGAACTTCCAGATGGGCGGCGACGGTCAGGTGCTCACCTCCATCGCGGACCTGGCCCGGTGGGACGCCAACTTCTACGACCCCAAGGTGGGCGGGCAGGCGCTGCTGGACCGACTCCACACCCGCGGCATCCTCGCCAACGGCGACACCATCCCGTACGCCCTCGGCCTCACGCTGGATCGGTACCGCGGACTCCGTCGGGTCCAGCATGGCGGAGCGTGGGCCGGGTTCCGGGCCATGCTCGCCCGCTTCCCCGACGAGCGAACCAGCGTCGTCGTCGCGTGCAACCGCGGCAACGCCAACCCTGCCGCGTACGTCAACGCCGTTGCCGACGCCGTCCTCGCGGGCGCGTTCCCGCCGGCCGAGGCGGTGGCGGGGGGAGCGCCCGGCGGGGCCGTGCCGACGGGTG
>JBFYZE010000088.1:0-50397 GCA_041309665.1 Gemmatimonadales bacterium
GGCGACGGGGCGTGCTCAATCCCCGGCCACGCGCTCGGCGGGCCGCTCCGCCTCCATCGACTCCGGGTCCGACATGGGCTGCCAGATCTGGACGGCGGGGAAGGTGGAGAGGAACCAGCGCACCGAGCCCAGCCAGAGCCCCAGGAACATGAGGCCGATGAGGGGATGCCAGAGTGAGAAGACCGGGTCCCCTTCGTGCCACAAGGACGGCGCCACGAGCCCGTACCGCTCCATCCAGAGCCCGGTGAGGATCACGGTGGCGAACGCCGCCAGGAGCGCGGGCTTCAGCTTCGCCTTCCGCCCGATGAGGCCGGCGAAGGGGACGACGAAGCACAGGAGGATGGTGACGACCGAGTAGGTGCCCCATCCGTTCTCGGAGCGGTGGATGATCCAGGCCTGCTCCCAGGGGAGTTTGCCGTACCAGATCACGATGTACTGGGAGAAGAAGAGGTAGGTCCAGAACACCGTGAACGCGAACGCGAGCTTGCCCAGGTCGTGGCGCACCTGCAGCCCCACGCAGTGTTCCACGTCCTTGTACTTCGTCCGCAGGTACAGGCTCCACAGGATGGTGGCCGCGATCCCGCCCCAGAAGCCGCCCATGAAGAACCAGGGGCCGAACATGGTGCTGAACCAGTGGGGCTCGAGGCTCATGGCCCAGTCGTAGGAGATGAAGCTCAACGCCAACGCGTAGACCGCGGCGAAGGCCGGGGCCATCGTGGTCATGCGCTTGTAGCTGCGCACCTCTTCCTGCTCCTGGCCCAGCCAGCCCTGCGTGAGCCGCTCACGCCAGCTCTTCCGACTCGCGTCGTCGTCCTCCGGCTTGTCGGAGAGTCCCATGTCCGGGCGCAGCGCCAGGTACACGAACCAGAGCGCCATTCCGGTGAGCAGCCCCATCGCCAGCAGGTTCCGCACGATGAGGAAGGGAACGTTCAGGTACGCCGCCTTCTTCTGGACGATCGGATCGCTGGCCATCATCTCGATCCAGGGGAAGTACCCCTCCCGGAGCGTGAGCATGGGCAGCAGGAGCACGAACGCGACGGGGAGGAACGCCACCATGGCCTGGCTCACCCGGCGCACCGACCAGTTCCATTTGGCTTTGGTGATCCACGTCGCCACCGCCAGGAGCACCGCGCCGGCGGAGACGCTCGTGAAGAAGAGCCAGTTGCTGACGTAGGAGATCCAGGCGCTCGTCGGGTCCTGGGTGAGCCGGACGACGAAGCTCACCAGGCCCACGGCGAAGAGCGCGCCGAAGATGGCGTTGGCCCGCGACGAGCGCGGCAGGTAGCGGACGGAGATCTCGCCGGGAAGGTGGACGTGTGCCATGTCAGTTGCCTCCCTGCGGCGCGGCCTGCGCGACATTGCCGGCGGCGACCTGCAAGGTCCGCACGTAGTTCACGATCTTCCAGCGGTCGTAGTGGGGGATGCGGAACCCGTAGCTGGGCATGAGACCGCGCCCCACCCGGATCATGCCGTAGATGTACGGGTCGGTGTACCCGGCGACGATGGGGCCGTTGAGGTTGTAGGCGGCCACCGTGGGGTGCTTCGGGGCGATGATGGCCGTGGCCCCCACGCCGTCCACGCCATGGCACACCGCGCAGTGCCGGAGGTAGAGCACCTCCCCGCGGGCCATCGCAGCCGTATCGCCCATGGCGATGGGATTCACGAGGCTCTGCACCACGGCGTTGCCGGTGCCGATGGGGATCATGTCCATCTGCGAGAACGGGGCCACGTCCACGCCGTCGGGCTCGCCCAGGTTCACCTTGCCGGGCCCGGCGGGAAAGTTGGAAGACGAGAACGACACCGAGCCCACGGGGGCGGGCCGCACGTTCTCGTACGGGTCGAACGCGCGCGAGTCGCGCATGCTGCGCCCGAAGATCGACACCATGGCGTCGTCCAGCGGCTTGCACCCCGCCGCCGTGGTCAGCGCCAGCGCTGCCACCGCCAACCGGTACCCTCGCGTCTTACGCATGGGCGGCCTCCGTGCTCTCCTGGAGTTCCGCGGGCTCGTGCGCCTTCAGGATCCTGCGCGCCTCCTCGACCCGCTCGGCGGGAGCGTCCACATGGACGCCGTAGCGCCCGTTGGTGAACTCGGGATCGTAGATCACCGGAGGCTTCACGGCCGGGAGCCGGCTCAGGATGAAGAGCCCGATGATCGTGGACAGCGCCCCGAACAGGACCATCATCTCGAACACGATGGGGATGAACGCCGGGATGGACACGTGGGGCTTGCCCCCCACCACGAGCGGCCAGTCCATGTTGGTCCAGATGGTGAAGGCGAAACCCGTAGCGGCCCCCGTGAGCCCGCCCACGAGCGTGAACACCCGCACCGGGCTCTGCCCGTAGCCCAGCGCCGCCTCGATGTGGTGCTCCGGGTAGGGCGCGTAGGCCTTCAGGCTCTTGAACCCAGCCTTGCGCAGACCCTCGATGGCGTCCACGGCGCTGTCGAGGTAGTCGTACGAGGCGAGCAGGGCGTGCACCGGCGCGCTCATCGGTGGGCCTCCTTGCGCTGCCTGCGCAGCGGCGGCGGGAGCACTTCCTTGAGCTCCGCGATGGCCACCGGGGGCAGCAGCCTCGTGAAGAGCAGGAACCAGAACGCGAACCAGGCGAAGCTCCCGGCCATGATGCTCATCTCGACGAACGTGGGCCGGTAGATCCCCCAGGCCCAGGGCTCGTACTCGTGGGAGAGCGACGTCACCACGATGACGTAGCGCTCGAACCACATGCCGATGTTGATGAAGATCGAGATGACGAAGAGCGCCGCGATGGAGTGCCGCACGCGCCTGAACCAGAGCAGGATCGGCACCATTCCGTTGCACACCAGCATGGTCCAGGTGGCCCACCAGTGCGAGCCGGTGAGGCGGTACCAGAACGCCGTGCGTTCGATCTCCTCGCCGCTGTACCAGGCCATGAAGAACTCGGCCAGGTACGCGTACAGCACGATGAGCGACGTGAGCAGGCAGAGCTTGGCCAGGGCGTCGAAGTGCTTGATGGTGAGGTACGCCTCGAGCCCGAAGATCTTCCGCATGGGCACGGCCAGCGTGATCACCATGCCCACGCCGGAGAAGATGGCGCCGGCCACGAAGTACGGGGCGAAGATGGTGGCGTGCCATCCCGGCACGATGGACATGGCGAAGTCCCACGACACCACCGAGTGCACCGAGAGCACAAGGGGCGTGGCCAGGGCGGCGAGGAAGATGTACGCCTTGCCGAAGTGGTGCCACTGGGCGTCGCTCCCCCGCCATCCCAGGGCGATGAGGGAGTAGAACTTCTTGCGGAGCCCCGTGGCCTGGTCGCGCGCCGCGGCGATGTCGGGGATGCACCCCAGGAAGAAGAACGTGGCCGACACCGTGAAGTACGTGGTCACCGCGAACACGTCCCACACCAGCGGCGACTTGAAGTTGGGCCACAGGAAGCGCGAGTTCGGATACGGGATCAGCCAGTAGGCGTGCCACACGCGCCCGACGTGGATGAGCGGGAAGAGCCCCGCCGTCATCACGGCGAACACGGTCATGGCCTCCGCCAGCCTGTAGACCGACTGCCTCCATGGCGCACGGAACAGGAAGAGGATGGCCGAGATCAGCGTCCCCGAGTGCGCGATGCCGACCCAGAAGACGAAGGTGGTGATGTACGTTCCCCACCCCACCGGGGCGCTCAGCCCCGACACGCCGATCCCCCTGTAGATCTGCCAGCCCCACATCCCGAAGAAGAGCCCGACGCCGGCGCACGACAGCAGGAAGAGCGCCCACCAGCCCTTCCCGGGTCGGGACAGGATCTTCAGGACGTCGCGGTTGACGTCCGTCAGGTGATGGACGTCCGGATGCGTGAGCGCGCCGCGCTCCTTCGTGGCCGTCGCCATCACTCGTGCCCTCCGGAAGCCACCTCGTGGAACGTGACCTTCTTCAGGTAGTTCACGCCGGGTTGGGTGTTGATGAGGTCGTCGAGGACCCGATAGGTGCGCTCGCTCCGGAGTACCTGGGACACGCGGGAGTCGGGGTCGCGGATGTTGCCGAAGACGATGGCCTCGGCGGGGCAGCTCTGCTGGCACGCGGTGACGATGTCACCGTCGCCGGGGACCTTGCCCCGCCCCTCCAGCACCGACCTGTTCTCGGCGTGGCGGATGCGCTGCATGCACATGGAGCACTTCTCCATGATGCCGTTGGTGCGCACCGTGACGTCGGGGTTGAACTGCCAATTCATCGGCTCCGGCACGTTCGTGTCGGAGAACCGGTACCAGTTGTAGACCCGCACCTTGTAGGGGCAGTTGTTCGCGCAGTACCGGGTGCCCACGCACCGGTTGTAGATCTGGGCGTTGACGCCCTCAGGCGTGTGGTAGGTGGCGTACACCGGGCACACCGGCTCGCACGGTGCGTTCCCGCAGTGCTGGCACATCATCGGGAGGAAGCGCACGTCCACGTGGGACGCGTGCGTCGCGTCCACGTGCTCGTAGTAGCGCTCGATGCGCATCCAGTGGAGCTCGCGGCCGATGAGGACCTGGTCCTCACCCACCCACGGGATGTTGTTCTCCGACTGGCACGCGGTGACGCACGCGCTGCACCCGGTGCACTTGTCCAGGTCGATGGCCATGGCCCAGCGGGCCTTCTCCTCCTGGCCCGCGTACTGCCCGTAGCGCGCCCCCTCCAAGGGGAAGGCCTCGGGCCTGCCGCCCCCGGCGTCCACCGGGACGAAGCCGCCCACGCCCTGCAGCTCCTTGAGGGGGCCGTGCCCGCCCTCCCCATGGTCCTCTCCGCTGTCGTGTCCCAGCGCGGCGATGGCCACCGCCGGGGCGATGGGGCGGTCGTGCTGGCTGTCCGAGCCCTCAGTGGTCACGAGGCGCTGCCGGCGCCCCGTGGGCGACAGCGTGACCTTGGTGGCCAGGGTGACGAACGCCCCGGACGGCTGCTCCGCCACCGCCGGGAGGAGGGCCATGGCGTTCGCGCCCTTCCCCGTGCCCCACCGGCCGAAGTCGGTGTGGCCCCCGCCCATGGAGACGGCCACCACGTCCTCGCGGATCCCCGGGTAGAGCCACACCGGCACCTCGACGGAGCCATGGGGCGAGGCCACGGTGACGATGTCGCCTTCGCGGATCCCACGTGCCTCGGCGGCGGCGGGGTTCAGCTCCACCCAGGAGTGCCACGCGATCTTCGACACCGGGTCCGGAAGCTCGAGCATCCAGGGAGCGTTGGCGAACTCGCCGGCCCCGAAGCGCGCGGACGGGTGCACCAGGAGTGTGAAGTCCCCGTCGCCGTCCAGCGCAGGCGCCTCGAAGGACACCGCAGCCGCCGGCTCCAGGAGCTCGGCGGCCGCCCCGGCAACCTCCACCGGGTGCTCCGAGACGCCCTTCCGGAGCGCCTCCCGCCACGCCGCCTCGAAGGCCGCCGTGTCGGCGCCGTGCCTGGCCTGGTGCGCACCCCGCAGGTACTCGTAGAAGGTGGCGCCGCCCAGGGCGTGCCCGAGGCGGGAGGCCACCGAGAGGAGCACGTCGCCGGTCTGTTTGCCGTCGAAGTGGGGGACCGCCTGCATCACCGGCTGGCGGAGCGCCATGACCCCGGGCCTCGGCCCGGAGTCCCCCCACGCTTCCAGGAAGTGGCGGTCCGGGAGGACGAGGTCCGCCAGCGCCGACGTCTCGTCGGGCGCCGACGCGAAGGAGACCTTGAACCCCACCGCGCCGAAGGCCTCCACGAAGCGGGAGCCGGCGGGGAGGGAGTACGCGGGGTTCGCGCCGTGGACGAGGGCCACGCCCACCTGTCCACCCGCCATGGCGCCGATGGCGCCCTCCAGGTCGGCCCAGGGGCGGGTCGCGCCCACCGGCCCACCCTGCAGGTGGAGGGTGCGGCCCACGTTCCCGGCCACCTGGTTCAGCACCAGGACGGCCTGGTGCGCCGCCGTGGCGCCCAGGTGGTGGGCGCCCACGCCGGGGCCCAGGGCCAGGCTGGGGCCCTCCGAGACGAAGCGTAGGGCCAGCTCCCGGATGGTGTCCTCGCCGATCCCCGTCGCCTGCGCGGCGGCGGCCAGATCGAAGGCGGAGAGCACGGGGGCGTACGGCCCGGCCGCGGCGCCCGAGGCGACGAGCACCGAGGCCATCCCCAGCGCGAGCGCGACTTCGGAGCCGGGCTTGATGGGGATCCACTCGTCGGCGTTCAGTCCGGTGAGCGATAGCCGGGGCCCTGCGTAGACGAAGCGGCCCTTGGTGCCGTGCTCGTCCACCGCACTCATACGCGCGAAGCCGCGCTGGTACTCCACGGGCGAGGGCCCGCTCTCCAGGAAATCGTCCCCGAAGGAGACGAGGAAGCGGGTCGCGGCCAGGTCGTAGCGCGGGAGCGCGTCTGTCCCGAAAGCACGACGCATCGCCTCGCGCAGCGGGGCGTCGGAGAGCGCGTCGTACTGCACCCTCCTGCCGCCCACGGCGCCCAGGAACGCGTCGGCGAGCGCCGACATGCTGGGGCCCATGGCCCCGGCGATGAACAGGACGTTTCCCGACGCGCCCTGGATGCGCTGGGCCAGGAGCGCTTCCGCCTCCTCCCAGGTGGCGGGGCGGAGCGTCCCGTTATCCCGGACCATGGGGCCCGCGTACCGGTCCGGGTTGTAGAGGTGCTGGAGCGTGGCGTGCCCCTTACCGCAGAGCGCGCCCCCGGACACCGGGTGGTTCGGGTTCCCCTCCACCTTCACCGCGCGGCCCTCGCGGGTGCGCACCCACATGCCGCACTGGGCCGCGCAGCCGTCGCACACGGTGGTGTACCAGGTGGCGACGCCCGGGGTGATGTCCTCGGGAGCCACCACGTAGGGGATGAGGCGCTCGACCTTCTGGGTCGAGCAGCCGGTGAGGGCCGCGCCGGCGCCGCTGGCGCCCAGGACCTTCAGGAAGTCCCGCCGCTTGATGCCGTCGGACATGGTAGGCCGTCTCCTCTAGTAGTGGCAGACGGCGCAGTCGTCGGACGCGCCTTCCTTGCGGTGGCACTCGATGCACCAGCCCATGTTCTTGCCTCCCCAGAGGGGATCGGGCGCCGTGATCACGTCCATGGTCTGCACCTCGCCATGGCACTGCTGGCACTGGAGCCCGGCGTTGACGTGCATCATGTGCGGATAGTGGGCGTGGTCCGGGGTCTTGTAGATGCGCACCCAGGGGATCGGCTGCTTGTCGGTCCAGTACTTCATCAGCCTGGCCACTTCTTCGGGCTTGTTGGCCCCGGGGATGACCTGGTGGCACCCCACGCACAGGTCCACGGAGGGGAGGCCGGCGTCCACCGACCGCTCCGCGGAGAAGTGGCAGTACTGGCAGTCCATGGCCATCTGCCCCGGCTCGGTCCCCGAGTGGGTGTTGTGGGGGAACGCGATGGGCTGCGGGGCGACGAAGGCCACCGCGCCCCCCGGGGCCGCCGCCTGCTGGGCGTCCTGAGCCTGGATGAAGGCGAGGCTGGCGAGCGCCATCGCGCCCGCTGCGCCTCCGACGAGCCAGTGCTTTCTCATTCGACGCTGAGCTCCTGGAGCGAGCCGCGCCCGGGGCCCCGGGCGCCTTGTATGAATGCGTTGCCGACCCGGTGGAAGGACGCGCGGAATGGGCCGTTGAATCGCCGGGGAATATGGGGGATGAACCTACCCGCCGACCCGGGGTGGGGTCAAGGCGATCGGCCTTGTGGGATAAGGAACCGCGGGGGGCGCGCCGGGTTCTATTTCAGGCTGGGCCCAGGCCGCCGGACGACGGGCCCCGGGGAGCCCTCCGGGCCCCCTCCCTCACCCCACCCACCGATGCCCCAGACCGACGCCGTGCCAGGGGACGTCCGTCCCCCGCTGGAGCTCCTCGACCGCCTCGTCCAGGAGGTGGAGACCGTCTTCCACGGCAAGCGGGAGGTCGTCCGCCTGGCCCTGGCCGCCCTCCTCGCCCGGGGCCACGTGCTCTTCGAGGACGTCCCCGGCGTTGGGAAGACCACGCTCGCCCACGCCCTGGCACGGGCCCTCGGCGGGCAGTTCCGGCGCATCCAGTTCACGTCGGACCTCCTCCCCTCCGACGTACTGGGCGTCTCGGTCTACCGCCCCCAGACCGGGGAGTTCGAGACCCGGCCCGGGCCCATCTTCGCCAACGTGGTCCTGGCCGACGAGATCAACCGCGCACCCCCGCGGACCCAGAGCGGCCTCCTCGAGGCCATGCAGGAGGGCCGGGTCACCATCGACAACGCCACCCACGACCTCCCGCGGCCCTTCCTCGTGATGGCGACGCAGAACCCGCTGGAGCACCACGGGACGTACCCGCTCCCGGAGAGCCAGCTGGACCGATTCCTCATGCGGATCACCATCGGCTACCCGGGACCCGAGGCCGAGCGGCGCATCCTCACCGAGTCCTCGAACGCCGGGCCTGTGATGGACCGCCTGCGCGCCGTCCTCACGCCCACCCAGGTGCTCCTCCTCCAGGAGCGCGTGGAGGAAGTCGAGGCCGACCCGGCCATCGTGGACTATCTCATGGCCATCGTGGAGCGCACGCGCCTCACCCCCCGTCTGCGCATGGGCGTCTCCCCCCGTGGCGCGGTGGGGCTCTTCCGGGCGGCACGGGCATTCGCGCTGGTCCAGGGGCGTACGTACATGATCCCCGACGACGTACGGGAGCTGGCGGTCCCCTGCCTGGCTCACCGGATCCTCCCCGCCGGGACCTCCGGGGCAACCCTGGACGCCCACGATCAGGCCGCCCAGATCCTCGAAGGGATCCTCGAGGAGGTCGAGGCCCCGCTGTGAGGCACCCCGTGGAGCCCGAGGCCCCGGCTTGAGGCGCGCCCTGGCGCTCGCGGCCCGGGGGCTCGGCCCGGGGGGCCGCGTGTGGTCCCGGATCCGCGAGATGCGGCGGCAGCTCCGGGCGTGGCGGCGCATCAGCTTCACGTCCGGCGGAGGCGTCTTCACCGCCGGCGCCTTCGCCGTGGGCTTCGCGGCCATGAACACCGGCAACAACCTCCTCTTCCTGCTCCTCGGCGCCATGCTGGGCGTCATCACCGTGAGCGGCTGGCTCTCCGAGCAGGCCATCCGGGCCGTGCGCGTGGAGCGCCGCCTCCCCCGGGCGGTCACCGCAGGGCAGGAGCTCCGCATCGCCTACGAGGTGGCCAACCACAAGAAGCGTTTCCCGAGCATGGCCGTGGAGATCCTGGATGGGGGGCTCCCCGGGCGGGCGTTCTTCCCCCACGTGGCATCCGGCAGCACGGCTCAGACCCGGTCCGTGAACACGCTGGAGCGCAGGGGCGTCTACCCCCTCCGGACCGTGACGCTGTCCACCTCGTTCCCCTTCGGCATGTTCCGCAAGGAGCGAGATCTGGACGTGCCCGGCCAGATCGTGGTCTGGCCCCGGACGGACCGGCCCGTGCGCATCACCTCCCAGGGCGGGGGGCGCGTGCCCCGCTCCGGCGCGGGCGCCCCGGGCGCCCACGGCCACCGGGGGGAGTACCGGAGCCTGAGGGCCTACCGCGCCGGCGACGACCCCCGCGACATCCACTGGCGCTCCTCCGCACGGCTCCGGGACCCGGTGCTGCGAGAGTACGAGCGGGACGGGGCGGAGACGCGCTGGATCTGCCTCGACCTGGCGTCCGACCCGGGGGATCCCGCGGAGGTCGCCGTGGAGGCCGCTGCGTCCCTCGCGGCTCAGGCCATGGCGGAGGGCCGCAGCTTCGCCCTCGTGGCCGGCGCAACCGTCGTGGACCCGGGTGAGGGCGCGGGCCAGCTCGAGCGGGTCCTCGACGTCCTCGCCCGGGTGTCGTTCAGCCCCGGAGCCCCGCGCCCCGACCCCCCGGTGGACCCCGAGTCGTGCATCCTCGTGTCGG
This sequence comes from Gemmatimonadales bacterium, assembly GCA_041309665.1. GTDB lineage: Bacteria > Gemmatimonadota > Gemmatimonadetes > Longimicrobiales > Gaopeijiaceae > SZUA-318. The sequence goes on from JBFYZE010000088.1 coordinate 9,792, forward strand.
TGGACGGAGCCCCCGGGTTCGGGGACGCGGTGGTGGTGGGCCGACACGCATGAACCTCCGCGTCCTCCACCGCCGCCTCGCCGTCCTCATGGCCATGGCCGGGCTGCTCGCCTTCGCCGGAGGCGCCGGGGTGGAGCCGGTCTCCGCCCTCCTCGCTGCAGCGGCCCTCGTGCTCGCGCTCTTCTGGCAGCCCGGCCGGGAGCTCTCCGCCCGCATGGAGCGCGTCTGGCTCCCCCTGGTCCTCCTCCTCGTGGCCCGGGCGCTCCTGCACGTCTTCGTCGTCCGTGACGACGTCGTGGTCCCGGTCGTGGACCTCCTCCTCCTGCTCCTGGCGGCCGAGGCCCTCCGCACCCTGGACGCGCCCAACGACTTCCGCCTCTACGCCCTCTCCTTCGCACTCCTCCTGGCGGCCACGGCCTACCGTCCCGGCATCCTCTTCCTGGTGGCCTTCGTGGCGTACGTGGGGCTCGCCACGCTGGGGCTCATGGTCGGACACCTGCGCCGGGCCGCCGAGAGGCACGGGGTGCGGGAGATCCCGCTCGGCCGGCCCCTCCTCTGGACCACCACGGGGCTGACCGGGGTGATCCTGCTGGTGGCCGCCGCGGTCTTCGTCGTCTTCCCCCGGGTGTCCCGCGGGTGGGCCGGACGCGGGGAGACGCTGGCCACCTCCATCGCCGGCTTCAGCGACCAGGTTTCCCTCGGCGGGCACGGCTCCACGATCCTCGGGAACCCCCAGATCGTCCTCCGCGTGGAGTTCCCGGACGGCCTCCCCCAGGGTTACCAGGGGCTCCATTGGCGGGGACGCTCCTACGACCGCTTCGACGGGGTGCGGTGGACGCGCTCGCGGGGCATGCCTCCTTCCGGCGGCTCCACCCGCTGGTACCGGGACCGCTGGCGCGCCCCCAGGGTGGAGCAGAGGATCTACGGAGCGCCGCTGGACGTGCGCGTCCTGTTCGCCCTCCATCCGGTGCTCGACGTGGATCCGGAGAACGGGATCCAACCCCTCTTCGACAACGCCGGCGACTTCCTCTACTGGGGCTCCGTCGCCCCGGCGTACACGGCGTGGTCCCCGGGCGCCATCCCCCCGGCGCAGGAGCTGCGCGAGGTGGAGGCGGGGTACGCGCCGCTGGGGCGCTACTTCCTGCAGCTTCCCGGGTTGGACCCCAGGATCCCGGCGCTGGTCGACTCCCTGACCGCCGGGCTCGCCACCCGCTACGACCGGGTGGTGGCCGTCGAGGACCACCTCCGCTCCTTCGCGTACACGAGGGAGCTCCCGGCCACCGCCCGGGAGACGTCGCTGGAGCACTTCCTCTTCCAGCGCCGCGCCGGGCATTGCGAGTACTTCTCCACCGCCATGGTGGTCCTGCTGCGCGCCGCCGGCATCGAGGCCCGCAACGTGAACGGGCTCCTGGGCGGCGAGTGGAACGACTTCGGGGGCTACCTCGCCGTGACCCAGAACCAGGCCCATTCGTGGGTGGAGGTGTGGTTCCCCGGGTACGGGTGGGTCACGTTCGACCCCACACCCGCCGGAGCCGGCGGTGGCGAGGGCTCGGAGGCTTGGTTCTGGCCCGGGCGGATCTTCTTCGACGGGCTCCAGCACCGCTGGAACAAGTGGGTCCTGGACTACGACCTGGAGACCCAGGGAGGGATCTTCGATCGCTGGTCCGGCCTCGTGGGGAGCCCGAGCGTCGAGGATGTCGTGGAGCGGAGCTCCGACACCGGGGCCGGGGTCATCTGGGGCCCTCTCGTCCTCTCCGCGCTCGTCCTGGCCGGATTCTTGTGGGCACGGAGGGACAGGCGCTTCGTTCCGCCGGAGACCCGGGTCTACCTGCGGCTCCGCGAGGCGTGCGAGCGCGGCGGCGTGAACGTGAGCCCCGGGCTCACGCCTCTCGCCCTCGTGTCGCGGATCAGCGTCCACCGAGCCGAGGCCGCCGGCGCCGCGGCGCGGCTCGTGGACGCTTATCTTCGTGCACGGTACGGAAGCGAGCGCCCCGACGAGGCCGAGCTTCGCGCCATGGCCACGGCACTGAAGGAAGCTCGGCGCAGCCTCCGGGCGAAGGCGTGAGGAGGAAAGCCGGATGAACGGAATGCCAAAGGGACCCACCGGCCTGTGGGGAGGCCGCCAGGTGCCGGCGCAGGGTGAGCTCGAGCGCCTGGATATCGGTCCTCTCACCATGTGGCTGCACGCCGAGGCTGGTGAGCTCTGGATCACCCACGCCCGGTCGCCGGAAGGGCGAGAGCCGGACCGATCCCTCCCCGACGGCGCCCAGTGGAGCCGGTGGGCGCTCCCGGAGGGTCACCGCCACCTGCACCTGTCCCCGGTGTTCCCCGACCGCCCGCTCGTGGTGAAGCCGGAGCACGCCTTCACGCTGATGCGCCGGGCGAGCGCGCGCATCTACATGCGCATCCCCGTGTGGGTCCGGGTGGAGATCACGGACCGTCCGGGCGGTCGGAGCGCCCTCCTCACCGAGATCCCCACCGTGACGCTCTCCGAGACCTGGTGGGGCGATGTCCGCGACGGCGAGATGGCCTATTGGCTGACGACCACGGGGCGCCGGAAGCTCACCCCCGAACTCTTCGGCGCACACACGGTCATCAGCGCCGTGCAGCTCGACAACCTTTCGGAGGACGACCTGCAGGTCGAGAAGCTCTCCCTGAGGGTCGACCATCTCAGCGTCTACGAGAAGGACGGCTGGCTCTGGGCCGAGGAGGTCCGCGTGGAGTACCACGGAGACGACGAGGGCACCGAGATCCACATGGACGACACCGCGCCGCCCGAGGCGGCGGGCGCCCGGGAGATCTCGCCGGCCCGGGTCCAGGGACGCTCCTTCAAGGCCCGGACCTTCGCGCGCCTGCGCGCGCTCTCCGGGTGGGGAGGCTGAGCATGCTCACCATGGCCATGGCGTTCCAGCAGGCCCAGGAGGCCGCCCCCACCGGCTTCGACCTCGACCGCCTGCTCGCGGAGCCCGGACCTCTCATCCGGGGCGCGCTCCTGCTGTTCGTGGGGATCCCCGCCGTATGGGCACTGTCGCGCTGGATGCGCGGGCACATCTCGGGGCGCTACAACGCGCAGAAGGGGCTGGTGGTCCACAAGCTGATCTTCTGGCCCCTCGCGCTCATCATCGTCGTGTCGGTCCTGAAGGAGCTCGGATTCAGCCTTGCGCCTCTGCTGGGCGCGGCGGGGATCCTGGGCATCGCCATCGGGTTCGCCTCGCAGACGTCCGTCTCCAACATCATCAGCGGCTTCTTCCTCCTCGGGGAGGAGCCCTTCAAGGTCGGAGACACCATCCAGGTGGGCGACATGGAGGGGGTCGTGCTCACCATCGACATGCTGTCGGTCAAAGTGCGCACGTTCGACAACCGGATGGTGCGCATCCCCAACGAAACGTTGGTGAAGTCCCAGTTCACCAACGTGAGCTACTTCCCCATCCGCCGGGTGGACATGCCGGTGGGCGTGGCGTACAACGAGGACATCGGGCAGGTCCGCCAGATCCTGCTGGACGTGGCGAAGAGCAACCCCAACGTGCTCATGGAGCCGGAGCCGCTGGTCATCTTCCAGGGCTTCGGGGGATCGTCGGTCGACTTCAAGCTCGCCGTGTGGGTGCGGCAGGACTCCTATCTGTCCGTGAGGAACGGGATCGCCGAGGACGTGAAGAAGAGGCTCGACGCCGAGGGGATCGAGATCCCCTTCCCCCACGTGTCCCTGTACGCAGGAACGGAGACCGGACCCCTCCCCATCCGCCTTGTGAAGGAGGATGACGCATGAGCGAAGCAACGCGCGGCGTGCACCTGGCCACCGTGGCCCACGAGGGGCGCATCTGGGACGCGTACCTCGAGTTCGACGACGAGGCGTCGCTGAGGGACTACCGGGCGCGGGTGCGCTTCTCGTCCCCCGAGGCCGACCGCTTCTACCGGACGACGGTGATCATCATCGAGCCGAGCTACGAGGAGGCGGTCCACCACGCCCGCGGCCTCGAGGAGCGCCAACTGCAGGCGCTGCTCAGGTCGGTGCTGCCGGACGAGGCAGACGCGTCGCAGTAGGGCTCGCGAGATCCGGGCACGCGCCCGCGCCCCAGTGCCCGCGGCTGAAGGCCCCGTGCGGTGCGAGGACCATGTGTGTTCAGGCGGCCGGCGCGGGTCGTCCGGAGGGGGACATCGGCGCCCGGGCTTGGACGACCGGGCGCCGCTAAGCGAGGCCCAAACCAGTCAGGACGACGTAGCGCGAGGCTAGTAGGCCGAGCGGTCCCCCAAAGGACACCCGCGCCCGCCGCCCCGACCCGCAAGCTCTGTCACTCGTAACGCAGCGCATGCATCGGATCCGTCCGCGACGCTCTCACCGCCGGCACGTATCCCGCCCCCAGCGCCACAGCACCCAGCAGCAGCGTCACCCCGATCATCACCCACGGATCGTTCCCTTCGAGCCCGAACAGGAGCGATTGGGCGGCCTTGCCCAAGGCCAGGGCCGCCAGGATCCCCAGGACCCCACCCACCACGAACATCCGGGTGACCTGCCGCAGGACCATCCGCCGGACCCTGCCAGCATCGGCCCCCAGCGCCATGCGCAGGCCGAACTCCCGGGTGCGCTGGGCCACGGTGAAGGCCAGCACGCCGTACAGCCCCACGGCGGCCAGGAGCGTGGCCAGCGCCGCGAAGGCCGACGCCAGGGTGCTGATCGTCCGGTCCAGGAAGACGTTCTCCCGCACCTGCTGGTCCATCGTCTTGAGCTGCTCCAGAGGAAGGTTGGGATCAAGGCGCTTGAAGACCTCGGGGATCGTCTTCAGGAGCTGCTCGGGCACGAGGGACGTGCGCACGTAGAAGGTGATCCAGCCCAGGCGCGCGTCCTGCCGGTACGGCGCGAAGAAGAGCGGTGGCACCTCCTGCTTCACCTCGCTGTACTTCGCGTCCTTCACCACGCCCACGATCTGCATGTCCAGCTCGGCGTCCGGCGAGCCACGGTTCGATGACATGAACTTCCCGACGGCCTGCCTCGGATCCAGGTTGAACTTCCGCGCGAAAGCCTCGTTGATAATGGCGACCTTGGGCGCGCCCGGGCCGTCCGACACGTCGAACTCGCGGCCGCCCAGCAGAGGGATCCCCAGGGTTCCGAAGTAATCGGGGCCGATCTCGTTGTAGCGGGAGTTGGAATCGATGTCGGGCCCCCGCTGGAAGCCCTGCACGGCGACGTCGGTGCCCCAGTTGCTCCCGCCCAGCACCGGCACCAGCGCCGAGGTGACCCCCGTCACCCCGGGGATGGCGGCCAGCTCAGCCTCCGCCCGCTCGAAGAGCGCCAGGGTCCGCTCGGGCTCGTAGCCGTTGAGCACGGGCGAGACGCCGAAGGTCACCACGTTCTCCGGGTCCAGCCCCAGGTCCACGCGGCTGACGTTCACCACGCTCTTGATGAAGAGCCCCGCCGCCACCAGCAGCGCCATGGAGAGGGCGATCTGCGCCGTCACCAGCGAGCTCCGGAAGCGGGCTGCGTTCCGGGCCCCCGACGGCTGGCCCGAGCTGCTCTTGAGCATGGTCACGAGGTCGGCGCGCGAGGCGTGCAGCGCCGGATAGAAGCCGAAGAGGAAGCCGGTCCCGAGAGCCAGCAGCCCGGTGAACGCGATGACCGTCGGGCTGATCTCCAGTTTCAGGCCGCTGACGGCGTCCGGCGGCAGAAGCGAGCCGATGAGCGCCATCGTCCACTGCGCCACGAACAGGCTCAAGACGCCGGCCAGGAGCGCCATCAGCACCGACTCGGTGAGGAGCTGGCGGATGAGGCCCCCGCGGCTCGCGCCCAGGGAGCCGCGGACCGCCATCTCCTGGCTGCGGCCGGCGCCCCGCGCCAGCAGCAGGTTGGCGACGTTGGCGCATGCGATGAGGAGCACCAGGCCGGTGATGCCGAAGAGGATGTTGAGCGGGGTCTCCGCTTCGTGGTGCACGTTGCTCTGGCCGCGATACCCCGGCTCCAGGAGGAGCTTCCTGGCCTTGAAGCGCGTCAGCGTTGCCTCGCTCATGCCCTCCTGGAGCGGGGCTTCCACCTCGTTGATGATGCCCGAGTAGACCGCGTTGATCTCCCGGTCGGCCTGCTCCAGGGTCACGCCGGGCTTCAGGCGCGCGAAGACGTAGGCCCAGTAGTCGCGCCGGTTCTCCCACCTGTTCCATCCCCGCTCCATCTCCCCGCGCATGATGAGAGGCACGAAGATGTCGGGGACCGAGCCAAGCGTGGTGCCGCTGAACCCCCGCGCAGCCACGCCCACGATGGTCATGGGATGCCCGTTGACGATGAGAGTCTGGTTCAGGACCGACGGGTCCTCACCCAGGCGGCTCTCCCAGTAGTTGTGGGAGAGGACCACCACCGCGTGCTCTCCGGGGTTCACGTCGTCGGACTCGACGAAGACCCGCCCCAGGGCGGGCTGGACCCCGAGGAGCGGGAAGTAGGACCCCGAGACGAGGACGCCCTCGGCGCTCAGGGTCTGCCCCTCGAAGGCCAGATTGGCCCCGAAGATCCGATGCGCCGCCATGCCGCTGAAGGGCGCCCCGGTCTTCGCCAGGTCGCGGAACATGGCGTGGCTGAAGACGGCCTCGCAGTCGCCGGCCTGGTTGCACGACTGGGACCCCGGCTTCGGCCCGGGCGCCGCGAGGTTCACCAGCCGGTCCGGCTCCTGCACCGGGAGCGACCGGAGGAGCATCTGGTCGAAGAGCGAGAAGATGGCCGCGTTCGCGCCGATCCCCAGCGCCAGCGACAGCACGGCCACCGCCGTGAGGAACGGAGACTTCATCAGCGTCCGCACCGCCATCCTCAATCCGCCCATGCCACCCCCGTCGCGCGTGGGCCCCCGGCCCCGGCGCCTCCGCCCCGGTCCCGCAGCCCCATCCACCAAGGTCACGCACCCTCGCGCGCCCCTGTGAAGTTAAGGACGCAATCCAGCGGACGATGGTTGCAGAGCCGAGGCCAGGCTGGCTGGAGCCCGTGTCGGCCGCCCCAGGCCCGAAGGGCCCCGGGGGCGTCCCCTGAAGGCGGACATCGGCGCCGGGAAGTGGTCGGCCCGGCGCCGCTAAGCGAGGCCCCTAGCCGAAGCGCACCAAGCGACCACCCGGCTCAACGGCCGAGCGGTCCGCCGGAAGTGGACGCCCCCGGGGCCCTCGATCCGAGAGCGACCACGATCACGCCTCGCGTACCCACCTCCAGAGCTCCGGCACCGTCGGCCGCTTCCCCGCCATGAGGATCCCCACCTTGTAGATCCGCCCCGCCACCCACGCCACGCCCACCACCGTCAGCCCCATGAGCACGAACGAGAGCAGCACCTGCCACGCCGGTGCCGCACCGATGGAGACGCGGGCGAACATGAGGATGGGGCTGAAGAACGGGAACAGCGACAGCGACACCGAGAGCGTCGTGTTGGGGGACTGGATGGTCTGCATCACGAAGAGGATGGGAACGATGACGAGCAGCATCACGGGGAACTGCGCTTGCTGGGCCTCCTCGTCGGTGTTGCACGTGGCGCCCACCGCGGCGTAGAGCCCCGCGAAGATGAAGTACCCGAACAGGAAGAAGATCAGGAACAGCCCGAGTAGCCCCGCTCCGGGGAGGACCTCCCTCATGTTGGCCAGCGTGGCCAGCTCGGGCCGTGACGCGATGATGACCGGAAGCGCGGCGCCGGCGAGCACCGCTCCCGACCCGAACCAGACCGCCATCTGCGTGAGCCCCACCGCCCCCACGCCCAGGATCTTCCCCAGCATCAGATGCCAGGGCTTCATCGAGGAGATGACCACCTCCACGATCCGGCTCGTCTTCTCCTCGAGCGTGGCGCGCATGACCGACACCGAGTACAGGAGGAACATCATGTAGAGGAAGAAGGAGCCGAGGTACGCCACCATGAACTGCGGATCCTCGAATCCCGCCCCTTCTCCGGAGAGCATCTCGACCTTCAGCTCACCCCCGCTCATGAGCGACTCGGCGTCCACCCCCTGATCCCCGAGGATCTTCTCAAGGGCGGTGCGCGAGACCGCCGCCCGCATGGTCACGCGCTGGAGCGTGGACGGCGTCTTGGTTCCGTAGAAGACGGCCGTGCCCGAGGAGAGCGTCTCGTCGTCCAGCAGGAGGAAGCCCCCCAGCTCCTCGTCCGTGACCTTCTGGGCCAGCCGGGGCACGACGTCCTCGGACCAGGCCTCGCGGGTCACGGTCAATCCGATCTCCTCCAGTCGGGGGATCAACCTCTCGTGGAGCACCTCGGTGCGGTCCACGAGGGCGATGTTGCGCGAGGCACGCTCCGCCCGGGACCCGGTCAGGATCGGGATCACCATCAGGCCGATCATGAAGAGCGGACCGCCGATGGTGGAGATGATGAACCACTTGGAGCGGACCCTCTGCAGGTACTCGCGCCGGATGACTGCCCACACGTTGCTCATCGCCGTCCTCCGCCCAGGGCGTCACTCCGGGGAACACCGGCTTCGTCCGCCGCGGCGGCACCGACGTGCCGGACGAAGATCTCGTGGAGCCGCGGCTCCACCAGGTCGAAGCGGTAGATGGTGGCGCCGGACTCCACGCCCCTGCGCAGGATGGCCTGGTGGTCCGCGCCCTCGCGCAGGACCACGTGGACGGCTCCGTTCACCGTCTCAACGGACTGGACCTCGGGGCCCTGCAGCCACCGGTCCGGGCCGTCGAACTCAACCGCCAGCAGTCCCTTACGCTCGGCCGCCTTGAGCTCCCTCAGGTCGGCGTCGAGCACCTTCCGGGCCTTGGAGATGAGGCAAACCCTCTGGCACAGGCGCTCCGCCTGGTCCATGAGGTGGGTCGAGAAGAGGATGGTCGTGCCGCGACCGTGGAAGTCCAGCACGATCTCCTCGAGGGCGTCCTGGTTGATGGGGTCGAGGCCGCTGAACGGCTCGTCGAGAATGAGGAGCTCCGGCTCGTGGATGACGGTGCCGATGAACTGGATCTTCTGCTGCATCCCCTTGGACAGGTCCTCGACCTTCTTGTCCGCCCACTCGGGGAGGCCCAGGCGCTCGAGCCAGTAGAGCCCGCGCTTGCGCCCCTCCGCGCGCCGCACACCCCGGATCTCGGCCAGGAACATCACGAAGTCCAGGCACTTCATCTTCCGGTAGACGCCCCGCTCCTCGGGGAGGTATCCGATCCGCCTCCGGCGCGCCTCGTCCGCGTCGGCGCCGAAGAGGCTCACCCGCCCTTCGTCGGGGTGCAGGATCCCCATGATCATGCGTATCGAGGTGGTCTTCCCCGACCCGTTGGGGCCCAGGAGCCCGTAGATGACGCCCCGGGGGACCTCCAGGTCCAGCGCCGAGACGGCGGTGTGCTTCCCGAACCGCTTGGTCACGCCTTCCAGGCGGACCGCGTACCCGTCTTCGCTCATCGAGGCCCCGCACGTTGGGGATGCCGGAGAAGCCCGGAACTGCCGTTATGGCAGCTTCGGAACCCCATCTCCGGGAGAAAGCGCTCCATCAGGGTACGGAGATGGGCCGAAACCCCTTCAACGGCGCGAAATCCGTCGCGCTCCGATCCTGATCCGTGTACATTGATCGGCTGTGGCTCCAGACGAGAGGAGGGCCTGATGGCCATCTACCGCACGCTGTACTACGCAGACGTCTCCGTCGGCGTCGGCGGCCGCATCACCATCCCCCAGGACATGCGGGATCACCTGGGGATCGACGAGGGCGACACGCTGACCGTGCGGGTGGAGGAGAAGTCCGACGGCGGACGTCAGATGGTCATGTGGCGCACCGAGCAGACGGCGGAAGAGGAGTAGCGGGGGCACGCTCACCCCGGCTCCAGGTCCGCCCAGCGCACGAGCGCGCGGAGCGGCCCCTGCCCATCGTGATGCCACCACGGCGCGGGGAAGGGCGCCGCGTCGAACCCCGCGACCCGGCTCACGCCCACCTCGGTTAGCGCGCCGGCCAGGCGCTCCAGCCTCGCCCCGCACCCCGCCACCGCCACCGTCTGGAGATGGCGGCCCAGGGGTGATATCAACCGGGGAAGATCCAGAACGTCCGCCACGGGCTTCACCCTGACCAGCCGTCCGACGCACGCCGCCCCGAAGTCCTGGCCCGGGTCGTAGATCACCGTCCATCCCGCCGCGCCCCCGTCGTGGATCTCCACGCCCATCCCTGCGGCGGCCTGGAGCTCCGCGGTCCCTCGCACCTGGTGCCTGAGCGACGCCTCCTCCCGGTCCAGCAGGCCCCCGGGCAGGTGCCGCTCCACCGCCTCCATGGCCACGGCCAGCTCCCGCGCGAAGTCCCGCGCCGACGCGTCGCCTCCCTCCTCCACGAAGACCAGCTGGGGGGACACGCACCCCCTCTGGTCGAAGAAGGCCACCGCGCCCGCCACCTCCGACGCCGCCCTGTGACGGTGCGCGTCCTCCAGCGCCTCCCTCCCCACCACCCCGAAGCTCACCCGGTGATGGTACGCGACGAAGCGGGTGGTGACGGGCGTCTTCGCCCGGAGCCCCTGCACGGCGTCGTCGCTCCCGTACGCCGTCACCACGTCGGCCTCGGCGAGGGCGGCTTCCTCCAGTTCTTCGTTCCCCCCGGGCCAGTACACCACGGCCACCGCGTCCCCCACTGCCGGGTCCACGATCCGCAGGGCATCGGCCAGGAGCACCGGGAGGACCACGTCCCCGCGCCCCGGTTTCACCAGGGTGGGCCCCTTCACCAACAGGCTGCGCAGGAGCGCCGTGGCCCCCACCCCCGGGACGCTCCCTGCGACGATCTGCACGCAGAGCCGGGGCCCCACCGCCCGTGCCAGCCCCAGTCCCCCGGGGACGAAGCCGTCCAGCGCGGCCGGGTTGGCGAACTCGGCGCCCAGGAGCCTCCCGAGACGCTCGCCGGTCCAGTCCCGGGCCATCCCGTCGAGCACCGCTTCCGCCATCTCCGCGGAGAGTCCCGCGGTGGGAGGAAGGAGCGCCAGCGCCCGGGCCCGCAGGGGGTCGGCCGGGTCGAGGAACCGGGCCCCTGCCTCCCCCGCCAGCGCGGCCAACTCCCGGGCGGTCCGGGTCCGGAGGGCGTCCCGGCTCCTGCGGAGCGCCTCCCCCATGCCACGCACCCACCCGGGATCGGCCTGGGGCCAGCTCAGGAGCACGTCGCCCACCCGGGCGCTCCCGCACGGCCCCTCCGGCGGCGCCAGCCCGGCAGGAAGGGACCATGCGGCGAATTCGCGACTCGAGGCGCTCATGTGCGTCCACCTCCTGCGGCCAGCAGGTCTTCCACGGCCAGCGAGCAACCCCGGGGCTCCGCCCCCTCCGCCCGCCCCTGGAGGCGCACGCCGTCCGTGGACACCGTTCCCATGTCCTGGGTCAGGATATGGCTCACCGACCCGGCGTTCGCCAGGTCGAAGAACGCCAGCAGCCCGGCCTCCCCAGCGGGGAGGGGCGCCAGCGTCCCCGGGTCGAGCGCGCGCACCTTCAGCCAGGGCGGCGCCACGTGGCGTCCCGCCGCGCCCCCGCCTTCCCTCAGCACGGGCTCGTAGAGCTGGGAGAGGAGCTCGGTCATGCCGTACTCGTTCACGACGCGGCTCCGCGGGACCCCCAGCCGGGACTCCAAGGCGCCGTAGAGTGGATCGCGCTCCACGGCGCGGGCGCGTCCCTTGAAGCCTCCGGTCTCCATGATGCGCGAGCCGGCGGGGAGCGCAAGGCGCTCGCCGCTCCGCTGCATGGCGTCGAGGAGGTGGACGAACGCGAAAGCCGTGCCCGCCACGAGCGCGGGTCGCCCCAGCTCCCGGGCCTCGGCGACGCCCCGCCGGAGCGCATGCAGGTCGGCGCCCAGCTCCGGGTGGCCCACCCAGCGGACCGGGTCGCCCCACGCCTCGGCCACGAACCCCATCATGGCCGAGAGCGACGACCGCGGCGCTTCGGCCGGCGACGGGATCAGCGAGAGGACCGCGAGGGGACGGTCCTCGGGCACCAGGTGGGCCCGCAGACTGGGAAGCGCCGCAGCACGGTAGAGCGCCACCCGTGGCACGTGGTGGCGCCCCCGGCGCTCCCCGCCCGAAGAGGTGCCGCTCGTGAGGTAGGTGGCCTCCGCCGCCGACGGGCTCCCGCACACGAGGTCCACGTGCTTGAAGGCCGTGGTCGGGACGGTGGGGACGTCCTCCCACCTCCTTACGGTCCCCGGGGTCGCCCGCCGCCGCTCGCAGAAGGCCCGGTACACGGAGTTGGCACCGAACTGGAACGCGAACACGCGCACCGCCAGGTCGTTGAACGCCCCCCCGTCCAGCGCCGCATCCACCCCCCGCGCGAACAGAGCTTCGAGCTCCTCCGCCAGCCGCGCGAACGCCTCCACGGGCTGAGCGGTGGACGGGACGGGACCGGACACGGGGCCTCGCTGGCGGGGTGGGGGTGGGTCGGCGGAGGCAATGTAATGCGCCCGCGCGGCTCTCGGCGCGGGGCTTGGGGTCTTCGCAAGCCGCCCCGGATTCGTAGATTGGTGCTCCATGAACACCCCCTTGGCCGTCGTTCTCGCCCTCGCCGTCGGCGCCCTGCTCACGTTCGGCGCCGCCCGGGCCACCGCCACCGTCCAGCAGGGCAAGCTCTTCGTCCGCTGGATGCTGGTGGTCTTCGCCACCTACCTGGCACTCATCACGCTCCCGGTGGTACTGGCGTTCTGACCAACGGAACGGTGACCCCGGGTGTCACCCGTCTCCTGGCTCTCTTCCCACCCCGACGGGCCGCGCTGCGCGCGACGCCGAGGTCTATCTCTTGATGCGAAGCAGGACATGGCTCGTGGCACTCGCGCTCTGGCTGGCGCTCCAGGCCCCGGCACCCCTCCGGGCCCAGGGGAGCGCGGGCGGAAGCGGCGGCGGCGAGCCGGCCGCAGCCCTCCAGGCGCTGCGCCTGGGGGACCACGCCGGCCTCCGCATGGACGGCCGCCTGGACGAGGAGGCGTGGGCCTCCGCCGTGCCCGCGTCCGACTTCACCCAGCAGGAGCCCACCGAGGGCGGCACCCCCTCGCGCCTCACCGAGATCCGGGTGGTCTACGACGCCGACGCGCTCTACATCGGCGCCAAGATCCACGACGATCCGGACGGCATCCTGGCCCATCAGAAGCAGCGTGACGCCGGCCTGGGGACCGACGACCGGTTCATGTGGATCCTCGACACGTTCATGGACGGGCGGACGGGCTACTTCTTCGAGATCAACGCCGCCGGGCTCATGGGGGACGGCCTCCTCTCCAGCGGCGGGGGCGGCGGGGGCGGCGGTCGTGGCGGCTTCGGCGTCAACAAGTCGTGGGACGGCATCTGGGAGGCCCGGGTGGCGCGCCTCCCCGACGGGTGGTCAGCAGAGATCCGCATCCCCTTCAGCACCCTGAACTTCGACCCGACGCTGGACACCTGGGGAATCAACTTCCAGCGCACCATCCGCCGGAACAACGAGGAGATCCTCTGGCGCGGATACCGCCGCAACCAGGGCCTGCAGCGCCCCATCCACGCCGGCAGGGTCACCGGGCTGCAGGGGCTCTCCCAGGGCGTGGGCGTGCAGCTGCGCCCCTCCGCCGTGGCGAACTGGAAGCGGGTGGAGTCGGAGGTGGACCCAACCACCTTCCCCAACGACGTGAGCCTGGATATGGGCTACAGCATCACGCCCAGCCTCCGAGCGTCCCTGTCCGTGAACACCGACTTCGCCGAGGTGGAGGTGGACGACCGGCGGGTGAACCTCACCCGGTTCCCCATGCGGTTCCCCGAGCGGAGGGCGTTCTTCCTCGAGGGCTCGGGGGTCTTCTCCTTCGCCGAGAGCTCGGGGGTGTCCCCGTTCTTCAGCCGCCGCATCGGGCTGGAGGGGGGAGAGCAGATCCCGCTCACGTACGCGGCAAGGCTCGGAGGCCAGGCAGGCCCCTGGGAGCTGGGGCTCATCCAGGTCGGCACGCGCTCCCACGAGTTCGCGCTCGACGAGGAAGACCCGACCGCCCCTCTCCCGTCCGAGAGCTTCACCGTCGCACGGGTGCGGCGGTCCTTCCTCACCCAATCCACCATCGGAGCCATCTACACGAGGCGCTCCACGGGAGCGGACGACGACGGATGGGCGGCGCCGGACCGCCACACCGCCGGTGTCGACCTCAACCTGTCCACGTCCAAGCTGTTCGGCGACCTGAACGGGCAGCTCGAGGCCTTCCTCGTCTGGAACTCCAACCCCGACCGGGCGGAGAGCCCGTCCCTGGGCGACCTCAGCGCACGCGGCCTCAGGTTCAACTTCCCCAACGATCCCTGGAGTGGGCACTTCTCCTTCCGGGAGTTCGGCGAGGCCTACGATCCCGACATGGGCTTCGTGACCCGGAACGGGTTCCGCCGCATGGAGCCGCGCCTGGGCTGGAGCCCTCGCACCCCCAGCGTGCCCTGGCTGCGCAGCGTCGGCTTCTCCGCCCAGTACACCTACCTGGAGAGCCTCGTCACCGGGCGGGCCGAGGAGAAGCAGCTCCAGGTCGAGCTCCTCGGGCTGGACTTCGAGAGCGGTGACAACGTCGAGGTGAGAGCCAACCGCACGTACGAGCTCCTGGACGAGTCCTTCGAGGTCAGCGACGGCATCGAGATCGAGCCCGGGGGCTACACCACCTGGGAGATGAGCCTGAACGCCCGCAGCGCCGGGCGGCGGAAGATCTCGCTGAACGGGGAGCTGTCGCGGAGCGGCTTCTGGGACGGCGACCGCGACCAGATGCAGGTGGGGCTCACGGTGCGGCCGATCCCCGGGGTGAACGTCTCGGGCGGCTGGGAGCACAACGAAGTCACGCTCCCCCAGGGCGCCTTCACCGCGAGCGTCTACCGGGCGGGCGGAGGATGGGATGCCAGCCCCTGGCTCTCACTGAACGGGAACGTCCAGTACGACGACGTCTCCGACATGGTCGGGCTCTTCACCAAGCTCCGCTGGATCGTGAAGCCGGGCAACGACATCTACCTGGTGTACACGCACAACTGGGAGCGGATCTACAGCGACGACATGCTGGACCGCCGCTTCTCTTCCGTGTCCCGGGGAGCGTCGCTGAAGGTCAACTACACGTACCGGTTCTGAGGCGCGCCGTCCGGGCCCGGCACGCGCGAGTGCTCCTGCCGTTCCTGGTCGCCTGATGCTCAGAGGGGGGTGGCCCGACGGGCCCACCCCCCTCCTGCATCACCCCTCCCGGAACGACGGGAGGCTCAGACCACGCCCTGATCGAGCATGGCGTCGGCCACCTTCATGAAGCCCGCGATGTTGGCGCCGTTCACGTAGTTGCCGGGAGTGCCGAACTGCTCGGCCACCGCTGCGCAACGCGCGTGGATGTTCTTCATGATGCCGTGGAGCTTCTGGTCCACTTCGTCACGGCTCCAGGCGTAGCGCATGCTGTTCTGCGACATCTCCAGGCCGGAGGTCGCGACGCCACCGGCGTTGGCCGCCTTGCCGGGCCCGTACAGGATCTTGGCGTCGATGAACTGCTGAACGCCCTCCGGAACGGTGGGCATGTTCGCGCCCTCGGAAACCACGTACACGCCGTTCTTCAGGAGGGTGGCCGCGTCCTTGGCGTTCACCTCGTTCTGGGTGGCGCTCGGGAACGCGCACTGGGCCTTGTGGGCCCACAGCGGGTCGTGGTCGCGCTTCGGGTCCACCGGGGTGTACACCGCGCTCTTGTACTTGTCGGCGTACTCCTTCATGCGGCCGCGGCGGTTGTTCTTGAGGTCCATGATGAACGCCAGCTTGTCGCGATCGATGCCGGCGTCGTCGAAGATGTAGCCGGCCGAGTCCGACACGGTCACGGGCTTCCCGCCCATGTCGAGGATCTTCTCGACGGTGTACTGGGCCACGTTGCCGCTCCCGGAGACAAGGCAGGTCTTGCCCTGCAGCGTCTCGCCGCGGGTGGCCAGCATCTCGGCGGCGAAGTACACCGCGCCGTACCCGGTGGCCTGCGGCCGGATGAGGGAGCCGCCCCAGTTCAGGCCCTTGCCCGTCAGCACGCCGGTGAACTCGTTGGCGAGGCGCTTGTACTGGCCGAACAGGAAGCCGATCTCACGGCCGCCCACGCCGATGTCGCCGGCGGGGACGTCGGTGTTCGCGCCGATGTGCCGGAAGAGCTCGGTCATGAAGCTCTGGCAGAAGCGCATGACCTCCATGTCGCTCTTGCCCTTCGGGTCGAAGTCGGACCCGCCCTTGCCGCCGCCCATGGGGAGCGTGGTCAGGGCGTTCTTGAAGACCTGCTCGAACGCCAGGAACTTCAGCAGCCCCAGGTTCACCGACGGGTGGAAGCGGAGCCCGCCCTTGTACGGCCCGATGGCGCTGTTCATCTCGATGCGGAGGCCCCGGTTCACCTGGACCTCGCCGCGGTCGTTGACCCACGGCACCCGGAAGAGGATGACCCGCTCCGGCTCGATGATGCGCTCCAGGATCTTCGCCGAGCGGTACTCGGGGCGCTTCTCGTAGACCAGGGCGAGAGACTCCGCGACCTCGTGGACCGCCTGGTGGAACTCGGGCTCTGCTGGGTTCTTGGCCTTCACCTCTTCCATGAGGCTCGCCACGTAGGAAGCCATATCTGCGCTCGTTTCTCTGCAGGTGAACTTTGGGCAGTCCCGCCTCGTCCTCGCTCGGTGCTCCGTCGAGGCAGGCTGTCTCTCGGACAACGACGAAAGATGGCAGCTTTCCGGTGGGATCGCACCAGTCGTCACAAGTGCGGCCGCCCGTCCCCTGCGGGGAATCACGGATATGGCGCGCGGGGGGCTTCCCGGTGTCGCCTGTAGGGGATTTCCCTACACCCCTTTCCCACCCGTGCGACGCCGCGCCCCGCCCCCGCTCCGCCGCCTCGCAGGCAGCCCGTACACGGTCACCACGGTCTCCCCGAAGTCCAGCGTCTTCCCGCCCCGCGGCACCTCGTGGTCCACGGCGTGCTCCACGGCGAGGACGCGGGCGAAGCGCACCTGGAGCCACCGGGCGATGACCAGGTCCAGCTTCCCCGACCCGTACGGCGGATCCGCCAGAGCGACGTCGTAGGCGTCCGCCTCCAACGCCTGCACGAAGGGGATGGCGTCGCGCTTGAACACGCGGGCCGCTCTCGCGGCACGGCCCGGCGTGGCTGACGGTCCTGAAGCGTGTAGCCTGCGAGCGGCGACGTTGGCCTTCAGCGCGTGGAGCGCATCGGCACCGTCCTCCACGAAGTCCGCCAGCGCGGCGCCGCGCGACAGCGCCTCCAGGCCCAGCGCGCCCGAACCGGAGAAGAGATCGAGGACCCGGGCGCCCTCCAGGTGCGGCTCCAGCCAGGAGAGCCAGAGGTCGCGCACGTGCTCCGAGGTGGCGCGCACGCGCTTCCCAGGTGAGGCCAACTCCTCGCCGGCCCAGATCCCCTTCACGATGCGCATGGCCGCTACATCCCCTCGGGCTTGAGCAGGAGGCCGCGACGCTCGCGGCCGTTCAGCACGGCGGAAGCGGGACGGGGCAGGCGCACCAGGCGCACCGGCCCCTCCTCCGACACCTGGGGCGCCGCGGCGAGCCAATCCCAGTCCACGAAGCCCTCGCCCGCGTCGGCGTTGACGGTGAAGTACCCCACGCCCAGGGAAACCAGGCTCTGGTAGAAGTGGGTCCCCTGGGAGGGGGTCACCTTGAAGTCCCGGAAGCCGGCCTCGACGATGATCCGGGCGCCGGAGATGTCCTCCCACTTCACCGGGATCCCGAGCCAGGGCTGGCTGGATCCCCACCGGC
Organism: Gemmatimonadales bacterium; assembly: GCA_041309665.1. Classification (GTDB taxonomy): domain Bacteria; phylum Gemmatimonadota; class Gemmatimonadetes; order Longimicrobiales; family Gaopeijiaceae; genus SZUA-318. The sequence continues at coordinate 27,431 of JBFYZE010000088.1, forward strand.
CCACGCCGATCAGCCCGTAGGTGCGCCCCTCGGCGGTGAGGCGGGCGTTGAAGTGGGCCACCGCGGCCGCCACCTCGGCGCTCTGGGAGCGCTCGTAGCGGTGCTGGTCCACGACGACCCAGTCGGTGAGCCCGTCCCACCTCCCGTGCCCGAGGATGGACGGGCTCTCGCAGAAGGTCCTGTCCCGGCGGAATCGCGCCAGGTCCACGTCGTCGTTGCGCACACTCATCGCCACGGGCCTGAGCTGGAGGAACCCCATCTCCGCCGGCTCTCCGCCGGCTCCCAGGGTGGCGGCGAATTCGATCTCCACGGGGAGCCGCGTGCTCGAGGCACCGAGGGCCAGCAGCTCTCGGAGGATCGGCGCCAGGGGGAACACCCCGTGCTTCAGCACGGGCGCGAACGTCACCAGCCGGACCCCCTGACGGCCGACGCCGTCGTACACGGCGTGGTTCTCCGGCGAGTAGGTGGATGCCACCGCCGAGAGGGTTCCGTCCTCCTCGGCGGCGCGCAGGGGGAGTCGGGAGAGCGGCCCGTCGTGCTCCCAGTGCGGGGCATCGCTCCCCAGCTCCAGCGCCCAGAAGTGCCGCTGGGCGCTCGCCAGCATGGACTCCACCGACGCGTGGTCCAGGATGTGGCCCGGGTGTGCCGGCGAGAACCTGAGGCACGGCTCTCCCTCGGCCACCGTCCTGCCCAGCCCCAGCGCCACCGCGGCGATCCCGTCCTCGGGGCGCGCCGGAGCCTGGGGGTAGTAGTTGTGCGAGCGGGCGACGCCGGAGAGGTGGGGATAGAAGCGGTTCCCGTGGCGTGCCCCCACCAGCCTCTGGATCACGACCGCCATGGCCTCCTCCTCCAGGCGGTACTGCGTCGCCCCGAGGAAGGCCCGCGCGCGGTGCCCGAAGGTGGTGGCGTACACCTGCTTCACCGCGTCCATGAGCTGCGCCAATCGGTGGGCAGGGTCCGGATGGTCGTTGGGCAGGAGCCAGGTCCCGTAGATCCCCGCCAGCGGCTGTTGCGGAGAGTCCTCCAGGAGGGAGGACGAGCGCACGGCGAGCGGTCCCCGGAACACCTTGATCACCCGCGCCAGGGCTTCCCGGGCCTCGTCGGGAAGGGGCGCGGCGAGGATGCGCCGCTGCGACTCGGCCTCGTCCTCGCACTGGAGCGCGAAGGAGCGCAGGCCGTTCCCGTCCAGGAAGGCGTCGAAGATCCCGGTGCCCACGACCGCCGCGGCGGGCACCGTGACGCGCACCCCGGGGAAGCGCTCCGAGAGCCGGGTCTCGTCGAGGAGGCGGGAGGCGAAGGCCAGCCCCCGCCCCTTGCCGCCCAGGGAGCCTCCTCCGATCTGGACGATCCCCTCCTCCCCGTCGAAGAGGTCCAGCCGGAACGGGTTCACGGAGCCCCGGTTCCGCTCGCGCCTGTACCCGTCGATGTCGCGCGCGAGGGTCTCCCGGAGCTCCTCCAGCCGCGGATAGTCCTCCCTGAGCCGCGAGCGGACCCGGGCCGCCACCTCGAACTCGCCCCGGGCGCGGAGCCAGCGGGAGAAGTCGTGGCGTCCGGAATGGTACGCCAGGCTCTCCTCGGGCACGGTCCTGAGGAGCGAGATCAGCGTCCTCAGGTCCGCGGCCCTGGCGATCTCGTGCCCGTGCCCGTCCCGGAACACGAAGTCTCCGAAGAAGAGGTGCTCGGAAAGGTATCGGCGGAGCTGGGCCAGGAAGTCGGGGGACCCCTTGAGCAGGAACGCTACGCCCAGCTCCTCGGCCACCGCCCTGTTCCCCTCGTGGGACGACTGCAGGGAGAGTGGGATCTCGGGCTCCATCTCCCGGACGGCCAGCACCAGGCTCCGCCCCGCGTCCGGGTCGGAGACGCCCCCCCGGGGGAACTGCATGTCGCTGAACACGCCCATGATGGACGCGCGGTACCGGTTGAAGTCCCGCAGGGCTCGCTCGTAGCTGGTGGCGAGGAGGATCTTCGGCCGCGCCCTGGTGCGCATGATGCGCTGCAGACGGTTCCCCGCCTCGAACTGCACGGACTCCGACAGGTTCTGGAGCTCGGAGTAGATCACGGGGAGGAACGCCGAGTAGAAGCGGACGTTGTCCTCCACGACGAGGAACACGGGGACGCCGATCCTCGTGTCCCGCTCCACGTTCAGCCGGTCCTCCACGGCCTGGATGATGGCCATGAGGATGCGCGCGTCCCCCTGGTAGAGGAACGAATGGAGGATCCCGCTCCCCTCCATGCGCTTCTCCACCGCGCGCAGGTCCTCCCGGTCGTAGCCCAGGAGGGCCATGGGAACGCTGAACCCCTCGGCGCGCAGGGCCCGGGCGAGGCCGATGGCGTCCATGTCGCCCAGGTCCGGGCTGCTGATGATCAGGTCCACGCGCCGGCCGCCGCTGCGCAGCAGCTTGAGCGCCTCGCGCCCGGCCGATACGCGCGTCAGGTCCGGGGGCTCCCGGGGCGACCCTTCCAGGAACCGACCCAGCACCCGCTCGTGGAGGTGGCCGTCCTCGGCCAGCGTGAACGACTCGTAGAGCGACGACACCAGGACGACGTGGCGCACCTGGTGACTCATCAGGTCCCGGTACCCTCCGGCCCTGGTGCCGTAGCGCTCCGAGAAGTCGAAGGTCGAGGGCATCCTCCCGGCTACACCTTCGCCGACCCGCGGATTCCGCGGCCTCCGCGCTTCCCCGTCTGCTCCCCGTCCCGGATGGTGATCACGCCGTTCACGACGACGTGCGGGACCCCCGCCGGGTACTGGTGCGGCTCCTCGAAGGTGGCGCGGTCGATGACCGTGTCGGGATCGAACGCCACCAGGTCCGCGAACGCTCCGACCGCGATGCGGCCCCGACCCTCCAGGCACATCCTGTCCGCCGGCGCCGACGTGACCTTGCGGATGGCCTCTGCCAGCGGGAGCACCTTCCGCTCCCGCACGTAGTGGCCGAGCAGCCGTGGGAAGGTGCCGTAGCTCCTGGGGTGCGGGGAGCTCTGGGCGAGGTGGCCGTAGGGCGCGTAGTTGCTCCCGTCGGAGCACACCATCCCCAGCGGATGGGCCAGGAGCTCCTCCACGTTCTCCTCGGACATGCCGAAGCCGATGGTGCCCACGCTCCCCCGGTTCTCCTCCAGGAGCAGGAGCGCGAGGGCGTAGGGCTCCATGCCGCGCTCGGTGGCCAGGTCGCCCAGCTTGCGTCCGCGGGCCCACGGGGTGCGCTCGCCCGCCGACGTGATCTGGATGTGGTTCCAGTCACCGAGCTGCGCGATCTTGCCGCGGCAGTAGCTCTCCAGCTGTCCGGCCGTGGCCGGATCGCGCAGGCGCGCGAGGAACGCCTGGGTGCCGCCGGAGCGCATGTCGGTGGGGAAGAGGTTGGTCAGACCCGTCGAGTACGCGACGTAGGGGTAGACGTCGAAGCGCGCGTCCAGCCCCGACGCGCGGGCCTCGGCCAGCAGGTCGAGGATCACCTCCTGCTTCCAGTGGTTGCGCTGGCCCTGGGCCTTCAGGTGGGAGATCTGGACGGGCACGCCCGCCATGCGGCCCACGTGGAAGAGCTCCTCGATGGCCCCCAGCACCCGGTCGTCCTCGTTGCGCATGTGGGACGCATAGGGGAGACCGGTCCCCTTCAGGACCGACGCGAGCGCGATGAGCTCGTCCACCCGGGCGAAGCCCGAGGGCGTATACTCGAGCCCCGAGGAGAGCCCCACGCACCCGCCGGCGACGGCCTTGCGGAGCTCCTCCTTCATGACTGCGAGCTCCGCCTCGGTGGCCGGTCGGTCCTCGTTGCCCACGGCGAAGCTCCGGAGGTCGCCGTTCCCGACCAGCGTCGCGGCGTTCACGGAGGGGCGGAGGCGGTCGATCCCCGCCAGGAAGCCGGCCGGGTCGCGGAAGTCGATCTCCACCCCGTAGCGTTCCCGGTAGCTCTCGCGGGTCCGCCGGAACTCCTCCTCCGTCCACGGTCCCGGCGATCCGCCGCAGTTCCCGCCCACCTCCAGCGTCACGCCCTGGCGGATGCGGCTCTCCACGTTGGGGTTCTCGAAGATGGGCATGTCCACGTGGGTGTGGATGTCGATGAAGCCCGGCGCAAGCGCCAGCCCGCGCAGGTCCATCTCCTCGGAGCCGGCGGGAAGAGCGCTCCCCAGCGCGGTGATCCGGTCGCCGGTGACGGCCACGTCCAGCTCCCGGCCGGGAGCCCCCGTTCCGTCGAAGACGAGGGCCCCCCGCAGGACGAGGTCGGCCCGGGTCCGCCCGAATACGTGTCCCGGCGAGACGAAGGCTCCCGTAGCGGCTACGGCGCTGGCTCTCACGAAGGTGCGGCGTCTCATCATCTATCCCCGGCGGATGCGGCCGGGCTCCAGTCCGCCAGCGTGGAGGATCTTCTCCTGGAGGCGCTGGCCTTCCTCATCGGCGAAGTCGAGTATGCGGCTCAGGGCCGTCCGCACCGAGGCGTACTGCTCGGCGGGGAAGTCGGGCCCTTCGGCGGTCTTCAGTGCGCCCTCGAGGGCGTCGAGCTCGCGCTCGGCCTTCTCGGCCGCGCGCGCGAGGCGGTTCAGGGCCTTGCGGGCCTCGGACTCGGCGGAGCTCATGGGGCCAACATGTCCAGGGAGCCCCCGGCCAGCAATGGCAGCCTAGAAGAACCGGGCGTGGACGAGCGTGAGGCCCAGCGCCGGCCTCCGGACCAGGCCGCGGGAACCGTCCAGCTCCAGCATGCGCGGGTGCGGCATGGGCGCCCCCACACTCCAACTCCCCTCCGACAGGTTGAGGAGCGCGCCTCCGGGAGGTGTTGCAGCAGCAGGCTCCGCGGCGTCGAAGCCGCGCGTGTTCAGCACGCCCAGGGCGAGCCCGGCCATGCTCCCGGCCAGCGGGATCGCCATCGCCACCTTCTCGTCGTCGGGCTGGGTGAGGAGGTCCACCCCGAGCCCCGAGAGCCCCCCGATGACGCCGTAGATGCTCACGATGCGGGCGCGGCTCCGGGTCGGGTTCCAGTCGGGCGCCTTCAGGGCGGTGGCGGCGAGCCCCGCGTTCCCTCCGAGGAGCGTCGCGGCCAGGAGCGCGTCCTCCTCCAGGTCGGCCAGGTATCCGAAGCCGAACCCGAACCAGGTGCCCCAGAGCGAGCCGAAGTTCACCGCCGTGGCCACCCCCGGCGAGATGGGCCGGCTCGAAAGCGCCGCCCCCGCGGCGATCCCCGCGGCGCCCCCGAGGATCATGGCGGCGAACGTCTCCTCACTGGAGTCGCCCTCGTCGTAGCAGGAGCGGCCGAAGGGGTCGTCGTAGCAGACCTCGTCGGTCCCCAGGTCCAGGACCTGGGCCCAGCCCATGCCCTGCCATGTCCCCCAGGTGCCCCCCAGGGTGATGGCGCGTGCCTGTCCCTCGGTGAGGTCCCGCGAACCGGCGATCTGCTTGCCGGCGAAGAAGCCCGCCGGGCCTCCCAGCAGGAGGCCGAGGCCGTACGGCTCCGACTCGTCGGCGCCCAGAGCCCCCGGCAACGCGATCCCCAGCCAGAGACCGTAGAGGGTGCTCCAGACCTGGAGCTCCACGCGGCCGCTCCCCGCGGTTCCCGCGACCCTGGCGGCACCCAGGCGCAGGCGCGCCACCTCCGCCGCCGGCGTGGACGGGAAGCGCTCCGCGATGAGCCGGTAGAGGGCATCCGCCACGTCGTGGCGCCCCTGCGAGGAGAACCGGCTGGCGGCGTCCAGGAGGACCTCCGCCGAGTCGGCGGGGGTGACCTGCGTGGGCAACGCCGGGGTGGGCGTCACCTGGGCCGCCCCGCGACCGGCGGGTGCAGCGACCGCGACGCAGAGCAGGAGCGCGGCTAGTCTGACGGCTCGTGGGAGCATGGTAGCCCGGGACAGGGTCGGGGTGGATGGTATCAAGATACCCCCTCGGGCGCGCTTCAGGTGCCCGCGCCACCCACCAGGCATACGTGCGCGGGGGTCGCACCCAGGACCGCTGCAAGCCTCACGCCACGGTCGAAGGTGACCAGGCGCCCTGCGCGGCGCACGGCCAGGGCGAGGAGATACGCGTCCGTGAGCTCCCGGTAGCCCGACAGGTGCGCGGGCTCCACCCGTCCCGGGTCGAGGAGCGAGACGTCGTCGGGCCAGAACGCGTGCCCTCCGCTCGCCTGGAAGCTGCGCAAACGCTCCGCGGCGTCGGCGACGGTGGTGCGCCGCCCCGGGTACGCCGGGTTGGACAGGACCCGGAGGAGGCCGTTCTCCGTGATGGGGCAGGTGGCCCATCCCACGCCGCGCTCCGCCGAGAACCAGGCGTGGGCCACGTCGTGGTGGAGATGCGCCGGGTCGAAGAGCGCCACCAACACGTTCACGTCGAGGAGGTGGACCATGGCCGGGGCCCGCTCAGGCGTCGTCGCGGAGGCGGTCCACCACCTCGCTCGTCACGATCCCCTCGCCGGCGACGGGATCGAGGATCGGGACGCCGTTTCGCACCCCCCCGGTCGCCCGGTTGGCGGCCAGGGCGCCGCGCGCGAGCTCGGAGAGCACCTCGCCGGCGGTGGCACCCCGGAGCTCGGCCAGCTCCTTCACGGCCAGGAGGACGTCGTCGTCCAGGTTCAGGGTAGTTCTCATGCATCTAGCATCATGCATCACGCACCTGGACGCAATGCTGTCCCGAGCCCAGGCCAGCCCCGGGTGATATGGATCAGGGGGAGTCGGGCCACCGCGCGGGGGTTCGGCGCTCGTGAATGCAGGCCAGCACGATCGTTTCCGCGCCGTCGAAGACGTAGAGCACCGCGTAGGGGAACTTGCGAAGAATGGCTCTCCGGACTTCGCCGCGAATGGTCGGGCACGACTCGGGAGCTTCGGAGATGCGCGCGAGGCCTTCGGAAACGGCGCGGAGGAATGCCCTGTCCAAGCCCGGCGCGCGATCACGGTACCAAGCCGTCGCCTCGTTGATCTCGACCTCGACCTGAGGCCGGATCCGAATGGGATGCACCACCCCTACCTCGACTCGAGGCGCGCCTTGACTGTCTCCCACGGGATGGCGGACGCGGGGTCGGCCCGATGCTCGGCAAGCCGCCGATCCAGGGTCGCCTTCTGCTCCTCGGTGAGGGGCAGATCCTCCGCCGTGGGCTCGAGTGTGTCCCAGATGTCCTGGGCCAACCGAACCCGCTCGGCAACGCTGAGCCGCCGGATCGCGTTCATGTCGATCTTCACCATACCGGAATGTGGAGACGTCCTTCCCTTTCGATCAAGCTCTTTGTCGGCCATGACTACGGGCCCAGGATGCCGAAGCACCCTGGGCCCGGGAATGTCCGTGCGAGACAGGAGCGGGGGAGCGTGGAGCGCCCCGCCCCGCGTCGCGCCGTCTAATCGGTCGCTTGCCTCTACCTCTCCCCCAGCCAGTGGTCCATGAGCACCTTCACCATCGTCGTGTGCGTCTGGCCGTTCACGGAGAGCGTCACCTTGTAGGTGCCGGGCGCTGCGGTCGGCGCCTGCCCCGCGCCACCACCGCCGCCACCTGTGGCTCCCGCCGGCCGCGGGGGCGGCTGCTCGCCCCGCAGGTCCCACTGCACCCGGTTGAGGCCGGCGAGCCCGGTCCCCTTCAGCGTGCGGAACGCCTGGCCGGTGGCCAGGTCGGAGATGGTGACCGTCACGTCGCCCCGGGCTGCGTTGGCCAGGTAGTAGTGGATGGCCGTCCCGGGGGGCGCATTCTCGCCCAGCCAGTTCTTGTCCCCCGTCACCGAGCGCCCTCTCTGGATGTCGGCGGCCCACGCCACCGCCTCCCTCGGCTGGAACAGGTGCACGGGCTGGGGGAGCGTCTCCATGCGCATCTGCTGCAGTGCCGTGACATCGTCCATGACGTAGATGGAGCGTCCGTGGGTGGCCAGGATCAGGTCGCCGTCCCGGGGGTGCACCAGCACGTCGTCGATGCGCACCACGGGAAGATTGTTCATGAACCGCACCCAGCTCTTCCCCTCGTCCCCGGAGATGAAGAACCCGAACTCCGTGCCCACGTAGAGGAGCGTCGGGTTCTTCGGGTCCTGTCGCACCGTGTTCACGTTGCCGTGGGGGGGCAGGTCGGACACGATGCTCGACCACGTCGCACCGTAGTCGCGGGTGACGAAGACGTAGGGCTTCATGTCGCCGGAGCGGTGGCCGTCCAGAGACGCGTACGCCGTGCCCGCGTCGAACCAGGAGGCCTCCACGCGAGACACGTAGTACTCCTTCGTGCCGCCCGGGACGTTCTTCCCCACCTCCGCCCAGGTCGCGCCTCCGTCCTTGCTCACCTGGATGTTCCCGTCGTCGGTGCCGACCCAGAGGACGCCGGGCACGAGGGGAGACTCGGCCACGGTGATCGCCGTACCGTAGTTGGTCACGCCGTCGTTGCGCGACAGGATGCACTTCTCCCCGCGCACCACCTGGTCGCAGCGCGGCAGGTCGTTCTTGAACCCCATGATCGTGACCTTGTCCCGGTCCACGCTCTTCGTCAGGTCCGCGGTCATGGTCCAGGTCTCGCCCCGGTCCCTGGAGATGAAGAGGCGGTTCCCCCCGGCGTAGATCGTCCTCGGGTTGTGCGGAGAGAGGAGCAGCGGCGTGTTCCAGTTGAACTTGAGCTGCGTCCCCACCGCGGGGACGGGCCGGATGTTCGATGCCGGGTTCTGGGCTGTGGGCACCGTTGGACGGATGCTCTTCTGCTCGCCGGTGCGCAGGTCGAAGCGGCGGATGTTGCCGTTCTGCGACTCGGCGAAGATGACGTTGTAGTCGGTGGGATCCACCTGCGTGTAGAATCCGTCGCCCCCGCCCACCCGGAACCAGTCCTGCGGAAGGATCTGACCGGTCCGCACCGAGCTGGGCCCGCACCAGGAGCCGTTGTCCTGGAGGCCGGTGCACACGTAGTAGGGCCTGCGCATGTCCACGGAGGCGTGGTACGGCTGTCCCACCGCCCAGGTGCGCAAGGACTCCCACGTTTCGCCCTGGTCCCACGTCACGTCCACCGACCCGTCGTTCCCGATGAGGATGTGGTCGTGGTTCAGCGGGTCGATCCAGAGGGCGTGCTGGTCCACGTGGCCGAAGCCGTCCAGCTCCTCCCACGTCCTGCCGCCGTCCTTGGACTTCCACACCGGCAGGTCCACCACGTACACCAGCTCCGGGTCCGAGGGCGACACGCGGATCTTGCTGAAGTACATGGGGCGCCCGTTCTTGTTGGAGCGGAACTCCCACGTCCTTCCCTTGTCCGTGGAGCGCCACACACCCGAGTACTCGGCGTCTGGGGGGAGCGAGTCGGCCCGCGCCAGCCGCTGCCACCGCTCACGCTCCTCGGTGGAGAGGGGCGCCTCGTCGTCGGCCGCCAGCTCCATCTGGACGTACACGACGTTCGGGTCCGCCGGCGTCATCGCCAGCGCGATGCGTCCCTTCGTCCCCTCGGGGAACCCGCCGCCCGTCACCTTCGACCACGTGTCCCCGCCGTCGTCGGAGCGCCAAAGCCCCGAGCCCGGACCGCCGCCCACGAAGCAGCATGCCGTGCGCCGCCGCTGATAGGTTGCGGCGAACAGGGTGTTCGGGTTCGACGGGTCCACCACCATGTCGATGACCCCCGTGTCGTCATCGATCTTCAGCACGTGGCGCCACGTGGCGCCGCCGTCCGTGCTCTTGAAGACACCGCGCTCGGGGTTGGGCCCGAAGAGGCGCCCTACCGCCCCCACCCACACCACGTCGTGGTTGGAAGGGTGGACCAGGACCTTGCTGATGGTCTGGGTCTCGCGGAGCCCCGTGTGGGCGAAGGTCTCCCCCCCGTCGGTGCTCTTGTAGACGCCGGCGCCGAAGGACGAGCTTTGTCGGTTGTTGGGCTCCCCCGTCCCCACGTACACGACGTCGGGGCGGGAGCGCGCGATGCCGATGTCGCCGATGGAGTGCGTCTCGTGGGTGTCGAAGACGGGCCGGAACGTGGTCCCGTTGTTCGTCGTCTTCCAGATCCCTCCCGTGGCGAAGCCCACGAAGAAGGTGCGCCAGTCCGCGGGGTGGACCTCGATGTCGTCCACGCGGCCGCCCTGTCCCACCGGGCCGATGCTACGCCAGCGGAAGGGGCGCAGGAGCGGGTTGTCGGTGGCGTTGATGAGGGAGGGCTGCGCCTGCGGGGACTGCTGGGCGCCGGAGGGCGCAGGAGCCAGGACGGCCAGGGCGAGGAGGACAGCCACCGGCCAGGACGCACGGGACATACGCGCTCCTTGGAGAGGGAGAGGGTGCTCCCGTGAGATTCCGGCGCGTCGAGCGCGTTGTCAACGCGGGATACGGACGAGGCCTTCCTACCTCATGTGCCTATGTGCGCAGTGCACAGTCCGGCACTCAGCGGTACCGCAGGACCTCGAGGCGCGGAACGCGCGCGAAGGCAGAGACGTCCGCGGTCAGGAGGGGTAGCTCGTGACAGAGGCTCGTGGCTGCGATCCAGAGGTCGTTGGAGCCCATGGGCGTCCCCGCCTCCCGGAGCTCGCGGGCCAGTGCGCCGTAGGTCAGCGCCACTTCCTCGTCCACCCGGAGCAGGGTGTGCGTGTCGCGCAGGACCCGCACGGCGGGGTGGTCCAGGTCGGCGAAGCCCTGGGCCATTTCGCCCAAGGCCACCACGGAAAGGAACAGCTCCGACCCCGCTTCCTCCCGGAGGAAGCGATGGGCCGGGCCCTCCTCACCTCGCCGCCGCTCTCGCTGGAGGTCGATGAGGAACGAGGTGTCGAGGCTCAGCGGGCGCGCCACGGATCCTCGGGCGGCATGTCCTCGGCCTGGGCCGCATCGAGACGATCCAGGGTCTCCTCGTCCACCAGCGGCGTGCCTCGCAGGGCTTCCAGAAAGTAGCCCGCCGTTCGGGGAGGCGATTCCCAAACGGCCCGCTTGATCACGCGGGAGAACGACTCGTCCGGGGAGCGCCGGGCCCGTCTCAAGCGCTCGTACGCATCGAGGTCGACGGAGATGGTCTTGGTGGCCATGAGGTATGCATACGCAGGTGCATGCATGCAGTCAAGTGGGTCCCGCTCTACCCTACTGAGGACCCTCATCCTCCTCCAACCACCTCCGGGCACGGGCGTGCAGCGCCATGCCGTCGATGGGCCGGAACAGGACATCATCCGGGTCCACCCGGACGCCGCCGGGGTCCAGGGCACCCATCTGGAGCATGTCGATGGAGAGCCTACGGCACTCCACGCCGAGCCGCGCGTCCTCCCCGTCGACGGTGGTCCCGTAGTACTCGTCGTTCCCCGGGACGTAGACGATGCGACGGGCGGGGAAGGCGCTCCTCGCCCACGAGGGGCCGCCGGTGCCGGTGAAGATGTCGCCCGCGAGGATCACGACGTTCGCACCCACGTCCGGCACCTCGCACGGTCCGAATTCGAGGTGCAGGTCGGAGAGGATCTGCAGCTTCATGGAGACTCGCCGCATCCGCTCATGGTCACCGCCCCCGGGGGAGGGCGGCGCAATGGACCAGATAGGGCAGCCTGGTCTCCCCGAGGCGCGTGTAGAACGTGGGCCCGTCCCTCGCTACCTCACCCTCACCACCCCCTCCACCCCCCTCTTCAGATACCCCAGCGCCACCGTCTGCGCGAACCTCGGCGACTCGACCGCGGACGTGACGCGCCCCACGGGCTTCTCGCTCCCCTCCACGAAGAGCTCCGCCCCCGGCTTCGGCGCCGGCACATCCCCCAGCATGAGCTGGCGCAGCTCCCGGTTCACGTGCCCCCGGTCGCGGATGCGGACGATGACCTCCTGCCCCGTGTAGCAGCCCTTGGCGTAGTCGATGGCCCGCTCGTGGATCCCGGCCTCCACGGGAATCGTGGCCTCGTCCATGTCCGTGCCGTACGCCGGCCGCCCGGCCTCCACGCGAAGCGTGGTCCACACGCCCAGGCCCGCAGGATGTGCGCCACCGTGGAGCAGCGCCTCCCAGAGCGCCTCCACCACACCGGCGGGCCCGTACACCGTGTACGCCTCGGGCCACACCTCGGCGGTGCGCACGACGTAAACGCCGTCGGTGCGGCCGGGCCCGCCATCGCCGGCCGCCCCGCTCCCCACCATCCTCCACGCGCCTTCAGGCAACGCCGACATCTCGTGGGACTCCACCCTCAGCCCCAGGGCGAGGCGGGACACGTGCCGCGCCGCCGCCGGCCCCACCACCGAGATGGACGCGGTGGTGTGGCTCTCGTCCTCCACCTTCGCCAGCCGCGGCGGGAGGAACTTCCGCAGGTGGTCGAGGAGACCCTCCCGTCCGGCCACGGGCACGTCGAGGAGGAAGTCGGCGGCCGTCTCCGACTCGGCGCGGCACAGGCACCAGAGATCGGTGATCATCCTCCCCTTGGGGGTGAGCACCGCGTGGTACGTCGCGGCGCCGCCCAGGACGCCATCCCCCGCCGCAGCCGGCGGTGCCGGGATCCTCCCGGTAAGGATCCCGTTGAGCATCTGACGGGGCGAGCGTCCCGTGACCGCCAGGCGGGCCCGGTGGCTCCGGTCGAAGGCCGCCACGGTCACGGTGGCCGCAACGTATTCGCTGTGCGGATCGCCGAAGTGGCGGACCAGCATCTGGCCATGGTAGTCCCCGGTGACGCCGCCCCGGGCCCTCATGGCGTCGAGGAGAGGGGACGGGTGAGCGTGGCTCACAGCTCCTCCCTCTCCTCCTCTTTCATGGGGCGGCCTGCCCGCAGGCCCTCCACCAGGGCCCGGATCCTGTCCGCGTCCCCGGCGCCCGGCGCGAGCGCCAGGTACGCCCGGAGTTGCTCCGCCGCCTCCGTGCTCCGACCCAGCCTGGCCAGGAGGAGGCCGCGCGCGCGCAGGTCTCCCCTGGACGTGGGCTGCAGGATGAGGAGGCGCTCCACCGCCGCCAGGGCGCGGGCGTGGTCGGACACGTTCACGTACACGCTCTTCAGGTTCGACAGGAGGCGGACGAGCATGTCGCGCTTCGTCGCCTTCCGCAGGAAGGACTCCTGCACGCGGATCATCCCGCCGTAGACCTGGTCGAGGAGCTCCTGCGCCTGGTCCTCGAAGCGGACCTTGCCCCCGTCGAAGGGATCCAGGAGGAGGCTCAGGGCGTCTCCCCGGTAGCGCACGAGGAAGTGGCTGGGGAAGCCCACCCCCTCCAGGGGGAGGTGGAGGCGCCACCCCACCTCGAGGAGGATCATCCCCAGGGTGAGGGGGATCCCCGTCCCGCGGTCCAGGACGTCGTTGAGGAAGGAGTTCCGGGGGTCGTAGTAGGCTTCCCTGTTCCCCGTGAGGTGCCGCCGCTCGAAGAGCATCTCCAGGAGCTCCTCCAGGACCACCATGGGCGCCGTCTCGTCGGCCAGGCGGTCCTTCACCTCTTCCGCCATCTGGTCCAGGCGGGCCAGGTAGAGCTCCACCGGGATCTGGGGATACTCCTCCTGGGCGACGAGGAGCGCCGCCCGGGCCAAGCTCATCTCGGCTTCGGGGCGCGCCACCTCGGAGGCGAAGAGGCGACGGGGATGGGAAGCGCCTGCTGCCATGCTCGTGGGGAAGTTCTCCCTGGCGTTGCTCGTGGGTCCTAGATTCTGACCGTCACGCACCCGAACCCGGACGGCGCGCCCATGCGTACCCTCGCGAAGCCGATGGTTTCCCTCCTGGCCCTGGCCGCGCTCTTCGCGGTCCCGCCCTCCCCGGGCCGTGCGCAATCGGTGGTGGTGGGCGGCGTGGCGGGAGCGAACCGTTCCATCGAGCTCCTGGAGCGCGCGTCGGACTCGGAGTCGAGGAACGGGTTCGTGGCCGGCGCATGGGTGGACGTGGAGACGCCCAAGCCTCTCCTGCACGTCCTCGCCGAGGCGGCGTACGCGCGGCGTGGGGGCCGCTTCCCGCTGGGGGGCGCCAGCGGCCTGATCGGCGAGGTGGAATCGGATTGGGTCGCCCTCACCGTGGCGCCCGTGTTGCACGTCGGCATCGGCCCCGTGGCCGCCTACGCCTATGGCGGGCCGACGCTGGAGATGCCGGTGCGCACCCGCACGGCCGCCGAGCTGGACAACGCCTACGCCGCTCCGTCGGACCAGGGCTTCTCGGTCACCGCGGGCGCGGGCCTCGAAGGGCGCACGGACGGCTGGTCCGTGCGTGGAGAGGCCCGCGTCGTCCAGGGCCTGTCGTCGTCGTACTCGGGGAGCGCCGGGGACCTGCGCCACAGATCCGTGGAGATGGTGATGAGGGTGGGCAGGAGGACTCAGGGCCCCAGTGCGCCGATGGGGACGACGGCGATGCCGTCGTCGCGCCGGTATCCGTAACCGGTGGCGGTGAGCACGGCGAGCACTCCAGGCTTCCCGACGCGGGTGAGGTCGAGGTGCTGGGAGAACCGCAAGAGGCTCGCCGCACCCTCCTCGATCCGGTGGGGCCCCAGCTTCACTTCGAAGGCACCCCAGCGACCATCCCGGGCCCGGACGATCGCATCGACCTCCAGTCCGTTGCTGTCGCGGTACTGAAGGACGTCGGCATCCAGGGTCTGACCGTAGATCCGGAGATCGCGCACCGCGAGGGACTCGAAGAGCAACCCGAAGTACTCCAGGTCACCGAGCAGATCCTGGACGCCGACGCCGAGAGCGGCCACCGCCAGAGAGGGGTCCACGAAGTGGCGCTTGGGGGAGTTCCGCAGCCGCGCCCTCGAGCGGATGTGGGGACCCCAAGCCGGTTGGTCCTCCAGGACCAGGACGCGTTCCAGAGCCCTCAGGTACTCCCGGGCGGTCTCCCAGTGGAGTGGGCCATCCGTACCCCCGGCGTCGGCGGCCATCGTGCTGACGTCAACGTACGTGGCGACGTTTCTCGCCACCGACCGAAGGAAGCGGCCGACCCGGTCGGGATCGCGTTCCCTGCCATCCACCCTGCTCACGTCGACACGGCGGGTCTCGTCGATGTAGGCCCGTGCTGCGCCGGCGGCCGCCGCTACATCCATGTTCAGGTGGCTCGGCCAACCGCCCCGCACCACTGCTTCCACGAGGTCCCTCAGCCCGGTCCCGGGGTCTGCAACCCTCGGGGGCTCACCATCGAGGAGGGCTCGGAGCGACACAGACCCCGTCGAAATCCCTCCTTCGAAGAGGCTCATGGGCCGCATCCGGAGGCGCACGAACCGTCCCGCTCCGGAGTGGCGCGTCAGGTCGTCTGCCGGCATGGCCGATCCGGTCAGAAGGAACTGGCCGGGCGTGCCACGGTCGTCCACGGCGCGGCGCACGTGATTCCAGAGCCGTGGCACCGTCTGCCACTCGTCCAGGAGTCGCGGCGCGTCGCCTTCCAGAACCAGCCCCGGGTCGATCTGTGCCGCAGCGCGCAGGTTCTCGTCGGTGTCGAGCAGCGCCTCGCTCCGTGCGAACCGGCGGGCAGTCGACGTCTTCCCGCACGCCCTCGGCCCTTCCAGCACCACCGCGCCCATCGAAGAGAGCGCGGACGCGATTTCCTTCTCGACGATGCGTGGCAGATACGACGCAGACACGGTGTTGCTCGCGGCCGGGAGGAAGAACGGACTCTACGCCGTAGGGGTTCTATCGCCCCCAAGGTACCTGCGGAGCCTCATGGACCGCAAGGCGTAACCGATATATAGCAGGTCTAGCAGCCGCGATAAAGCAGACATCCGCACCGGCAATGCGCAGCCATCTGAGCCGAGACTTGGCAGCTCCGGTGGCAGTTGCCCGTGACATCAAGCCAGCTGGCGGGCCACGGGGACGGTCCTGGCGGCTCCTACCCCAACTCCTCCAGCAGCTGCGTCGGCGTCCTCGCAGGCACCGGCGACTTCCTGAAGTCCTTCACGTTCCGCGTGGCGATGTACTGGGCGCCGCAGGCGCGCGCGGCCGCCACCTGCATGGCGCCCTCCAGGTCAGAAAGAGGGAGCGACGCGGCATAGCGGAGATCGTCCGTGTCGGTGGGAGCGACGGTCACGAATCCGGTGAGATCCAGGAGGAAGTCCCGAGCCTCCCGTGCTCCCCTCGTGGGGCGCACCAGGTAGAAGAAATTCGCCACCGTGTGCCAGGCCACGAACGCCATCCTTGGACGCCGCTCCAGCAGCTCCAGGAGGGCGCTGGACGCCTCGGCGTGGGGCGGACGGTCCAGCGCCACGTCCAGGAGCACGCCCGTGTCGAGGAGGATCACAGGTACTTCTCCGCCAGGGCCCGATATCGTTCGTCCTCTTTCTCGGCTGGCACGAACCGTCCTCTCCACCTGGCGGCGAACGACGGCCGGTCCGGCTCGGACATCCCCCGCAGCGCGTCCTCGATGAGGGAGGAGAGGGACACCCCTCTGGCGCGAGCGTATCGCTTCGCCTTCGGGAGGATCTCCCGGTCCACGGTGACGGTGAGCTTGGTCTTCATGGTATACGTGTTGCAAGAGACGTATACGTATAATGTGGCGGGGGGCGTACCCCCGCAACGATCGGGTGGATCGGGCTCCACCCCGACGTTCCGAGGCTGGAGCCCGCCCCTCAGGTGGGTGCCCCACCCTCGCGCGTGGCCTCCTCCTCCGCCATCCGCACGAGCGCGACCACGGCCTCGCCAAGATCCTCGTATCGGTCTCCGAGGATCCTCCGCACGTCGGCCTCGAGGAGCTGCGCGGGATCCTGCGCGGCGCGCCACTCCGCCACGTGCGCCTTGAGCGCGTCCATCCCCTCGAGTGCGCCTTCCAGGCCCTCGACGGCCAGGGGCCCGCCCATCTGCCCCACCGCCAGGCCATGCCGCTCCAGCGCCGCATCCAACCCCTCGTCCCACCCGAGCTGTTCGTGCACGACCGTCCGCGGCGCGGCGGTGGAGGGCGCATGCGGGCCGCGCAGCGTGGTCACGAACCCGACCTCCGGGATCTCCGAGATCAGGAGCATCGCCGGCCCGGCCGGGCTCAGGCCCAGCCACCCGAACACGGTCCCATCACCCGAGACGAACCACCGGACGGCGGCGGCGGGCTTCCCGTCGCGGTCCAGCTCGTAGAGGTCGCCGACCGCGTACAGCCCGGTCCTCTCCAGCTCCGGCTCGGCCCGCGTGAGCCCCATGGCCTCCGGCGCCTCTTCCGGTACGGGGGCATACTGCGGCGACACCCCGGCCATCCCCCGGAGTTGGACGATGCCCTGCACGACCCCATCGAGCGAGGCGCCGAATTCCCTGGCGCCGCTCCGCAGCCAGAGCACCACGCCGACGCCGAGGAAGAGCAGGACCGCTGCGGCAACGAGCACGACGGTGAACATGGGATTGTCTCCTTCCCAGGGCGGACGCACACGTGGAACGCCCTTACGGCGATCCAATGTCCGCAGCCCTGACTCGCCGCGCCATCTTCTCGGGGTGCGCCGCCGGCATCGTCACATCGACGCGCCCCTTGGCTCCCGGCCTCCCCCGTCCCCACTTTCCACCGTCGCCGATCCGTGCCGCCCGGGGCGGCATCCCCGTCCACCCCATCCCGAGAGGAGCCCATGGCCGACGAGCCCAGGGACAAGAGGCCGGAGATCCGGCTGTCCCAGCTCAGCCACGGCGCCGGTTGAGCCTGTAAGCTCGGGATGTCCGAGCTGACGCAGGTCCTGCGTCACCTGGTGCCGGTGGACGACCCCAACGCCCTCGTGGATGCCTCCATGGGGGACGACGCCGCCGTCTACCGTATCGCTCCGGACCGCGCCCTCGTGGTCACGGCGGACTTCTTCACGCCCATCCTGGACGACCCCTTCGACTTCGGGCGCGTCGCGGCGGCCAACGCGCTCTCCGACCTGTACGCCATGGGCGCCCGGCCCCTCTTCGCCCTGAACCTGGTCGGGTTCCCGCGGAAGCTTCTGGGCGAGGGACTCCTGGAGGAGATCCTCCGGGGCGGTGGCGAGGTGTGCCGCGAGGCCGGGATCCCGGTGCTGGGCGGGCACTCCATCGACGACCCGGAGCCCAAGTTCGGGCTCGTGGCGGTGGGGGAGGCGCACCCGGACCGGCTCGTCACCAATGCCGGAGCGCGACCTGGGGATATCCTCGTCCTCACCAAGCCCCTGGGGGTCGGTGTGGTGGCCACGGCCCTCAAGGCGGGGCAGGCACCGGCGGAGGTGGCGCGGCGGGCCGTGGAGGTCATGGCCACCCTCAACCGTGACGCCGCCGAGGCGGCGCAGGAATGCGGGGTGCGGGCTGGCACCGACGTGACCGGGTTCGGGCTATTGGGGCATCTGCGGAACCTGTTGCGGGCGTCGGGCGTCGCGGCCTCGCTCCGGTGGGCCGACGTGCCCCTCCTGGACGGGGCCCGGGAGCTGGCCCTGGCCGGGCACATCCCCGGGGGCACCAAGCGCAACCTCTCCGACACCGCCGGGGACGTGACGTGGGGCGCGGCCGTGCCCGACGCTGTGCGCCTCCTCATGGCCGACGCGCAGACGTCGGGGGGGCTTCTCCTGTGCGTCGCGCCCGAGCGAGTGGGCGAGCTGGTGGCGCGCCTCGAGGGGCGCTCGCCGGCCGCCGCGGTGATCGGCGAGGTGGTGGAGGGGCGACCGGGCGCGAACACCGTCCGCTGAGGTGCGGAGCGCGCTCAGCCCTCCTCCAGCGCCGAAAGGAGCGCGGCCGCGGCCGCGTCATTCTCGGTGACGTACATCCGGAAGGGGAGGATCCCCTGCTTCAGGGCTTCACCGACGAGCGTCTCGTACGTGGACGTCATCCACTCCGCCCGCGCCGCCGTCGTGATCGCGTAGGCCACGTGCACGTCGCCGGAGCCCCCCGCCTGGATCTGGTCCAGCACCTGATCCAGGCTCGACGTAGCCCAGCTCTGGCCGCCCATGAACTCCGTCCCGGGGAACGGCGTGCTCGCAGCCGTCGCGCGCGTCCGAGCCTCCCCGAACCTCCCGCCGAAGACCGACCCGCGGAGCCGCCGGAACTCCCCCCATCCCGCCGCGCGCGCCACGCCGTACACCTCCATGAAAGCGGTGATGAGGGTCGGATTGCCGCAGCAGACGAAGTAGTGCCGGCGGGTGTCGGGACTGGAAGGCGTGTGCGTGGTGGCCACCGGGGTCGGCACAGTCCCGACGGCCGCGGGAGAGACCACAGGCGCGGTCGCGGGGGCGGCCTGGCGCTCCGGGACCGCCACGGCAGGAATGCCCCTGCGCTTCATGTGCTGCGCCACACCCACGTACATGAGCCCGCCGACGATCGCCCCGTTCAGAGCGCCGGTCACCACCCCGCTCAGGGCCATCGGAATCAGCACCGCCGACCCTGCCATGCCGGCGCCCACATCGCTGGTGAGGAACGACGCAGCCAGGAAGATCGGCGCCGGGACGGCCACACCGGCGGCTCCGCCGGCGATGAACGCCCGCGGCACGGTTCCCCATCGGCGGACCGCGACGACCAGACCCAGCATGAGAGCCGCGCCATACGCGAAGCCGGAGCCCAGCGACAATGGATCGAAGACGGCTCCCACGGTCCACCCTTCGAACGCGACCAGCTTCAGCAGGCCGCGCATGACCGCGCCCGAGGCCGCGGACAGCGCGCCGACAGTCGCGAGAAGCAGCCCGATCTCCCGCACCCGGTGCAGGACCACCACCATCGCCGCGGCCTCCGCCCCGTTGAGTGCCATCAGCAGCAGGTAGTAAACGAACGGGCTCGGGCCGATGTCCACCCCTCTCAGGAGGGGCATGATCATCCACGTGACGCTGGTGATCAACTGGGCGACGAAATACCAGACGCCCACCCGTACGTTCAGCCCGAAGCGGTCCTGATCGAAGGCCGCGGTGAGTTCCCTGATGTCCCTGTAGGCCGCGACTCCCTGGCTGGCCATTGCGGTGTCCCGGATGAAGTGGGTGGGACGAGCAGCCCGAACCACTCAGGGCTAATGCTCCAGGAGCGGTGAGGCAACCGACGTCGGCTGCCGGATCGCGCCGCCGGTTCGCCTGGCAGGCCTTCGTTGCCGCCCCCGGAGCCCGACCGTACTCTGTAGGGCCCGCCGACGCGCTCCCTGGGCACGCGCGGCGGTTCTCGTGACCGGCTGCGCCGGCCCGCCGGGAGTCCACCAGTCCCCCGCACCCCCCTCATGGGTCTCCTGCGGGAAGGGCAGAGCATCCGCGGCACCTACGAGGTCGAGCGCCTCGTGGGAGAGGGCGCCTTCGCGGAGGTCTACCGGGTCCGGCACCGCTTCCTGGGCCGCCAGGCCATGAAGGTCTTCAAGACGGTGGGGATGACCGTCGCGGAGATCGAGGACATGCTGGGCGAGGCCATCCTGTTGTCGCGGATAGGCCACCCGAACCTGATCCGCGTGTTCGACGCGAACACCACCGATACGTCCCGGGGGATCTGCGGGTTCTTCACCACCGAGTACATCGCCGGGGGAAGCCTGGAGCAGTTCTGGCGTTCTCACGGCACCAACCTCGTCCCCGTGGAGACCGCGGTGGAGATCGCGCGGCAGGTATGCCGGGGCCTCGCCGTCGCCCACGGCGAGGACCCGCCCATCATCCACCGGGACATCAAGCCCCAGAACATACTCATCGGCTACGAGGGGGACGGCCTCCGCGCCCGCGTGTGCGACTTCGGCCTGGCCAAGCGCGTGAACCCGCTCACCATGCTGGCCAGCACCCGCGGAACGCGATCGTTCAAGGCACCCGAGGCATTCCTCGACCCGCAGAGCGATTCGTGCGCCGGCGACGTGTGGGCCGTGGGCTCGACGCTTTACCTCCTGCTCACCGACCGGCTCCCGCTGGCGGAGGGGGGCGAGCTCGACGTGTTGGATCCGTCCCGCTTCGACCGCCCGGTGATCCCTCCGAGCCGCTTGAATCTCAAGGTGGACCCCCTCCTCGACCAGATCATCCTGCGCGCGTTGGCGCTGCGCCCCGACGAGCGGTATCCGCGGGCCCAGCAGATGCTGGCGGACCTGGATGCGTGGCGCCCCGGGACCGCCGCCACGCCGGGGAGGCCCAAGGAGCGCGTGTCGTCGGAGACCTCCAAAGTGGCGCTGGGCGCGCACACACCCCCGGACGAAGCAGAAGCGCGCAAGCTGGTGGAGCGTGCGCTCGCCCTCGCCTCCAAGCCGGGGCAGCTCGGCGAGGCGGCGGACCTCATGGAGGAGGCCATCAACCGCTGGCCGGACATCCGGGCGGAGCATGAGTACAGGCTGAAGTTGTGGCGCCGGGGCCTCGCCATGTGACGCACGGCACACGGGCGGGGAAGAAGCACAAAGCGAGGGATTGATGACGAGCAGCAGCGTGAAGTGCCCGCGGTGCGGGTCCGACGACACCTCCCTTTCCGTAAGCATCAAGCTCGGCTCGGGGGGGGCGGACCCAGGCCTCTCCATCGACCGCATCACCTGCAAGAGCTGCGGCTTCGACCTCCCGCTGGACGGCCTGAGTGGCCCGGCGGCACAGGCGCTCCTGACGGCCATGCGGACCGACCAGCCCGCGACGCCCTCCACGTCGCACGCGCCGACGCCTCCTCCGCTGCCGAGGGACTTCGAGCCCATCACCGTGGCCGGCCCCGGGGCCCCCGCGGTCGCGGCCCCCGAGGAGACCTCGTCAGCGCTCGACGCCCTTCCCGCCGCGAGCGGCGAGTCCGACATCCTCCTCGAGGTCGCCAGCCCGGAGATCTACCGTCGCAACGCCTTCCGGGTGACCGGCCTCTCGGTGGACGCGTCCACGCGGGATCTCGACCGAGCGTCCGAGAAGCTCCGCATGATAGAGAAATTCGGGGGCGGGGCTTCCCGTTCCGGAGGTCCCCTACCGCTCGACCCGCCCCCGGGCGCGGACGAGTTGCGCGCGGCCGTGCAACGACTGCACGACCCCGAGGGCCGCCTCGTGGACGAGCTCTTCTGGTTCTGGCCCGAGGAGCTGGGCCGGAGCCAGCTTGACGCCGCCCTCGCCGCCCTCGGCCGGGGGGACCTGCCCGGTGCCGAGCGCGCCTGGAAGGACCGGGAGCGGGAGGGGACGGTGGCCAGCATCTCCACCCACAATCTGGCCGTCCTCGCCCATGCCCAGGCGCTGGACCTGGAGCTCGGCGGCGCTGGCGGGAACGCCAGGGCGGGCGAGCGAGACCGCCTCTGGCGCGAATCCCTCAGGCGCTGGCTGATGGTCCTCCGCGAGGAGGCGTTCTGGGATCGGGTGGAGGCGCGGGTCCGGGAGCTGGACGACCCACGGCTCACCCGTGGGAGCGTGCTCCGCATGCGCAGCACGCTGCCCAAGGCGCTGCTGGGCATCAGCGCGCAACTCGCGCTGGCCGCCGCGGAGCATGGCGACCTGGAGAACGCGCGCCGCCACGTGGAGCACATGCGCTCGGCGGGCTTCGACGCCGCCCTGGTGGACGAAGCGCTTCGGAGCGTCCTCGATCCACAGCTGAGCCGCCTACGCATGCTCGCGAAGCGGGCCGAGGAGGAGGGCGACGCCGACGCAGAGCACGCCGACGCCTGCGCCCGGCGCCTCATGGAGCAGGCACCGCCTCTCCTCGCCGTGGTGGACGCCCTCCTGGAACCAGGGCACCCCGCCCGAGCCACCATCCACGACGAGGTGGCGCTGCACCTCCTCGGCTGCCAGATCACGCACGGCAACAAGACGGGCGAGTGGCAGAAGTCCATCGCGGTGCTGCTCCCGGCCCTGGACATCGTCGAGGGCGACGCGGCGCGCGCCCGCATCGAGCAGAACCTCACCGTGGTGCGCGGCAACGAGGAGCTCCGCCACGTCTGGGGAACCTGCTGGTTCTGCAAGGAAGAGCGGCCTGTCGAGTCAGCGGCCATCAACGTGAACATGTTCGGGGAGGTGGAGCGCACGCCCACCTTCCAGGGCACGCGTATCACATGGCGGAAGGGGACCATCGGCGTGCCGAGGTGCGCGAAGTGCGAGGAATCGCACCTGACCGACTTCCTCTGGTATCTCTGGTTCCCGCTGTCCTCTCTGATGCCGTACATCTTCATGCCTGCGGCATGGATCCGCTTCGTGCCCCGCTTCAAGAGGTACCCGACGCCGGCCATGGGGGCGTTGTTGGGATTCTCCTTGGCGATGCTGTTGTTCCTCGGCGCGGTCGGGGCCTTGGGGACGGCTGACGCCAGTCGCGCGGCGAGGGCCCACAACGAGGCCGTGGCAGCCAAGTGGGCGGGGCAGTCGAGCCTGGGGCAGATCC
>JBFYZE010000089.1:0-5853 GCA_041309665.1 Gemmatimonadales bacterium
AAAGATAGCGCAGCGTCGGCAGGCGACCGAGAAGTATCAGCCTTGCCAGGCTGGAAAAAAAGGGTCCGGCCGGCGCGTCGCGGCGCCCGCGGGCGGCGCTCCGTCAAGCGCCCGTGCTGTCCGAGACGGCCCACGCGGCCGCCGCGGCCAGGTCCTCGGGGAGAGGCGAGCGGAAGCGCATCCGCTCCCCGGTGACCGGGTGGTCGAACACCAGCTCCGCGGCGTGGAGGAAGTGGCGGGGGGTGCGGTGGTCCAGCTCCCGGGCCCACCCCAGCGCCGTGCCCCCCATCCCACGCACCCAGCGCGCCCCGTAGACCCGGTCGCCCACGACGGGGTGCCCGATGTGGGCCAGGTGCACGCGGATCTGGTGCGTGCGCCCTGTCTGGAGGGCCACGTCCAGGAGGTCGGCGCGGAGCCACCGCTCGCGGACACGGGCCCGGGTCACGGCCCGGCGCCCTCCCTCCACCACGGCCATGCGCTTCCGGTCCCGGGGGTCACGCCCGATGGGCGCGTCCACGGTGATGGGCGACTCCTCCAGGTGGCCCCAGCAAGCCGCGCGGTAGAGCCGCTTCACGCGGCGCCGGCGCAGGGCGTCGGCCAGCGTCACGTGCGCCTTGTCGTTCTTGGCCACCACCAGGAGCCCGGAGGTGTCGCGGTCCAGCCGGTGCACGATCCCCGGGCGGAGCCGCCCCCCCACGCCCGCGAGGTCGGGGACGTGGAAGAGCAGGGCGTTGACGAGGGTGCCGCCGCGGTGCCCCGGGGCCGGGTGCACCACCATCCCGGCGGCCTTGTCCACCACCAGCAGGTGCTCGTCCTCGTGGACGATGGACAGCGGGATGTTCTCGGGGAGCATCTCCACCACCTCGGCGGGAGGGATATCCACCACCACCCGGCTCCCCGCCTCCACGCGCTCCGACTTGCGGGGGGCACGCCCATCCACGAGCACGCGCCCCTGCGCCACCAGCGCCTGCACGCGGGTGCGAGAGAGGTCCAGGCGATCCGCCAGGAAGCGGTCCAGCCGCCCCTCCTGCCCGGCGCCGACGGTGAGCGACTCGGTGCGCGTGCCGCCCTCCGGCGCGTCCACGCCCACCCTGCTAAACCCGGACGGCCCGCAGGGAGATGCGCGCGGCGAGCCCGTCCAGCTCCACGTCCCGCACGTGGGGGAATGCGTCCCCCCCCGCACCGTCCCCGATGG
This sequence comes from Gemmatimonadales bacterium, assembly GCA_041309665.1. Taxonomy (GTDB): domain Bacteria; phylum Gemmatimonadota; class Gemmatimonadetes; order Longimicrobiales; family Gaopeijiaceae; genus SZUA-318. The sequence goes on from JBFYZE010000089.1 coordinate 1,196, forward strand.
CCACGGACACGGCCAGCGTCTCCCCGGCGATGAACGCGCCGTGGGCCGCCGCCGCCTCGCGCACGGCGTCGGCACCGCCCAGGGCGAGCTCGATCCGGTCGGTGATCTCCAGCCCTGCGTCCTTCCGGAGCCGCTGGATGCGGTTCACCAGCTCCCGGGCGAGCCCCTCGGCGCGGAGCTCGTCGTCGAGCGCCGGGTCCAGCGCCACGGTGACGCGCCCCTCCGCCTTCACCACCAGCTCCCCGGTGGCCTCCTGGGCGACGTCCAGCTCCCCCTCCAGGAGCGCGTGGCGCGCCCCGTCCAGCTCGAACTCCACCGTGGTCCCCTCGCGCCACGCGGACAGGGCCTCCTGGGGGAGCGCCTTGATGGCGTCGGCAGCGGCCTGGGTCCGCTTCCCGAAGCGCGGCCCCAGGGTGCGGAAGTTCGGGCGTGCCACCAGGCGCACCAGCTCCCGGGCCGACGAGGCGAACACCACGCGCTTCACGTTCAGCTCGTCCCGCACCAGCTCCACCACGCCCTCGTCCACGGTCCGGCCGCCGGGGATGACCGCGTGGAGCGTGCGCAGGGGCTGGCGCACCCGGATCTTCACTTCTTCCCGGGCGGCGCGGCCGAGGGACACGAGCGAGCGGGCCACGTCCATGTCGGCCTCCAGCGCCGTGTCGCCTCCCTCGGGCCGCGCGGGGTAGCGCTGCAGGTGCACGCTCTCGCCGGTGAGGGCGCGGTGCAGCCAATCCGCCGTGAACGGGACGCACGGAGCGGCGAGCAGGCACACCGTGCGCAGCGCATCGTGCAGGGTGCGGAAGGCAGCCCGGGCGTCCGCAGCGTCGGTGTTCCCCCAGTACCGGGGGCGGCACCGGCGCACGTACCAGTTGGACAGGTCCTCGACGACGAAGTCGCCCAGCTCGCGGTACGCCCGGGTGATCTGGTAGTCGTCCAGCTCGCCCATGACCGCGAGGGTCAGCGTGTCCAGGCGGGAGAGGAGCCAGCGGTCGATGAGAGGACGCTCCGCCGGAGCCGGGTCGGCGTCCGAGGGTTCCCACTTCTCCACGCGCGCGTAGAGGGCGAAGAACTTGTAGGTGTTGAAGAGGGTGTCGAAGAACTTCCGCGCCGCCTCCTTCATCCCCTCCGGATCGTAGCGCTTCGGCACCCACGGGTTGGACGAGGTGACGAAGTACCAGCGCACCGCGTCGGCCCCGTGGCCGGCGATGGCGTCCCAGGGATTCACGACGTTCCCCTTGGACTTGCTCATCTTCTGGCCTTCGGCGTCCAGGAGGAGGTCGTTGACGACCACGTTCCGGAACGCCGGTCCACGCCCGAGCATGGTGGAGATCGCCAGGAGGGAGTAGAACCAACCCCGGGTCTGGTCCAGCCCCTCGCAGATGAAGTCCGCCGGGAAGTGGGCCTCGAACTCCGCCTGGTTCTCGAACGGGTAGTGCCACTGGGCGTACGGCATGGAACCGGAGTCGAACCAGACGTCCACCACCTCGGGGGTGCGCTTCATGGCGCCCCCGCACTCCGGACAGGCGAACCCCACCTCGTCGATGAAGGGGCGGTGGGGGTCGAACCCCTCGGGGAGACCCCCGGCCGCCTCCGCCAGCTCCGCGAGCGACCCGATCCAGCGCACATGGGAACGGTCCTTCTCGCAGACCCACACGGGGAGCGGGGTCCCCCAGTACCGGTCCCGGGAGAGCGCCCAGTCCACGTTGCCGCGCAGCCACTCGCCGAAGCGCTTCTCCCCCACCTCGGGCGGGAACCAGGAGATCCGGCCGTTGTTGTCGAGGAGCTGGCGCTTGAGCGTGGACGTGGCGGCGAACCAGGAGTCCCGGGCGACGTACAGGAGCGGCGACGAGCAGCGCCAGCAGTGGGGGTAGCTGTGCACCGCGGTGCCGATGTGCCAGAGCACGCCCCTGGCGCGGAGCTCCTCCACGATGGGCGCGTCGGCGTCCTTCGCGAACATCCCACCCACCAGCGGGATCTCCGCGAGGAAGCTGCCGCCCTCGTCCAGGGGGTTCATCATGGGGAGCGCGTGGCGCTGCCCGGCGGCGTAGTCGTCGGCGCCGAACGCCGGCGCCATATGCACGATCCCGGTGCCGTCCTCGGCGCTGACGAACTCCTCGGCCACCACGGTCCACGCGTTCATGGGGTCGGCGGGGACGGGGACCAGGTCCAGAGGGCGGCGGTAGCGCAGCCCCGCCAGCGCGTCTCCGCGGTGGCGCGCCACCACGTCCGCGCCCTCGCCGAAGATCCGCTCCGAGAGGGCCTCCGCCACGATGTAGCGCTTCCCGTCCCGGGCCACCTCCACGTAGTCGAGCCCCGGGTGCACCGCCAGCCCCACGTTGGAGGGGACGGTCCATGGCGTGGTGGTCCACACGAGGAACGCGCGGCCGTCCGGATCCGGCGCTCCGTCCGCTCCCACGACGTCGGCGACGAAGGTCAGGGACGGATCCTCCACGTCCTTGTACCCCTGCGCCACCTCGTGGGAGGAGAGCGCCGTGCCGCAGCGGGGGCAGTAGGGCACGCTCTTGTGCCCGCGGTACAGGAGCCCCTTGTCGGCCAGCGTCTTCAGCACCCACCACACCGATTCGATGTACTCGGTGTGGAAGGTCACGTAGGGGCGCCAGTACTCGAGCCAGTACCCGATGCGCTCGGAGAGCTGCTCCCACTCCTCCTTGTAGGTGAAGACCGAGTCCCGGCACACCTGGTTGAAGCGCTCGATCCCCAGCGCCTCGATCTCGGGCTTGCCGCTGATGCCGAGCTTCTTCTCCGCCTCGATCTCCACCGGGAGTCCGTGAGTATCCCACCCGGCGATGCGGGTGACGCTCCGCCCCTCGAGCGAGCGGTGCCGGCACACCAGGTCCTTGATGGTCCGGCTGATGATGTGGTGCAGCCCCGGCCGCCCGTTGGCGGTGGGCGGCCCCTCGTAGAACACGAAGGGGTCGCCGTTCGCGTTGGCCTCGAGGGTGCGGCGGAAGAGACCCTCCTCGCGCCAGCGGGCGAGGGTCTCCTCCTCCACCGCGAGGAGGGTCTTGGGAAGTTCGGGATAGCGCATGTCGGGCCCGGGCGTGTGCGCGGGGCTCAGCCCCAGCGCGCGTCCTCGTCGTCCTTCTTCGTCTGCGGGCTGGCCGAGAACAGGTCGTGGCCCTCCGACCGGTAGCGTCCCGCCAGCTCGTCCACGGACGCGTCCGGAGGCGGGGGCACGTCGTCCTGGGCGTCGGGAAGGCCGGGGTCGCTCTCGGGGCTCCGGCCGCCGCCCAGGTTCAGGTCGATGGGCCGCTCCTCCAGAGGAGCGCGCCCGTCCTCCACCGCGACCACGTCCATCTCCCGCTCCAGGAGCTGGCGGAAGGCGCGCAGGAAGCGGTGGCGGCGTCGCTCCATCTCCTCCAGCGCGTCCTGCGCCTGGTCGAGCTTCCGCTCCGCCTCGCGGTAGCGCGTGCGGATCTCCGCTTCCACCTCGGCGAGCTGCCGGCGCGCCTCGGACTGGGCCTCGGTCAGGACGAAGTCCGCCTGCCGCTGGGCCTGGGTCTTCATCTCGCTCCGAAGCTCCTGGGCGGTGACCAGCGCCTCCTGCACCGCCTTCTCCCGCCCCGACCAGGACGCGACCTGCTGCTGCAGCGCCTCGGTGCGCTCGCGGAGCAGCATGTTCTCCCGCACCAGGAGCTCCAGCCGCTCGGCCACGAGCTCCAGGAAGACGTCCACCTCCTGCGGATCGTAGCCCCGCATGATCTTCTTGAAGTCCCCGCGCTTGTTCCTGACGTCGAGCGGTGTGAGGTCGATCATGGCACTCTCTCCCCGAACAGTGCGGTGCCGATCCGGACCATGGTGCTCCCCTCCCGGATGGCGATTTCGAAATCGTTGGTCATCCCCATGGAGAGCTCCGGCCCGACCCGCGGGTCGCGCCGCCGCACCTCCTCCAGCGTCTCCCTGAGGCGCCGGAACGCCGAGGAAAGAACTTCCACGTCGCCCACGAATGGCGCCATGGTCATGAGCCCTTCCACCCTCACCCCCGGGAGCGCCGCCATGGCCAGCACCGCCTCCACCGCACCCGCGGGCTCCAGGCCGCCCTTGGACTCCTCCCCCGAGGTGTTCACCTGCGCGAGCACCCGCACCTCCGAGCCCCGCCCCTCCGCCGAGCGGGACAGCTTCTCCGCCAGGTGGAGGGAGTCCACCGAGTGGATCAGGTGGGCCGCCCCCGCCGCCCGTGCGGCCTTGCGGCTCTGCAGGTGGCCGATCATGTGCCAGGTCGCCCGATCCCGCCCCAGGGCGGCCTCCTTCTCCTCCAACTCCTCCACCCGGTTCTCCCCGAGGTCGGGGACGCCGGCCTCCAGCGCGGCCCGGAGGGCCTCCAGGGGGTGCCCCTTGGTGACCGCCACGAGCCTGACGCCGGCGGGGTCCCGCCCTGCGGCCAGCGCCGCGCCGGCCATGCGCTCACGGATCCCGGGAAGCGCGTGTGCGAGTCGTTCTCGGTACATGGCTGAGAATTATAACGAAGAGAGGCCCCGCCGGAGCGCCGGCGGGGCCCTCTCGCCCTGGAGGAAGGCCGCGGGTGCGCTCAACGCCTCTGGCCCTGCATGCGCTGCTCCAGCCGGGTGGCGAACACGACGCGGACCACGCCTGCGGACACGAGCTCCTGCTGGAGCTGGTCCACGAGGGCGTAGGGC
>JBFYZE010000090.1:0-3696 GCA_041309665.1 Gemmatimonadales bacterium
GTCCACGTCGATGGTGCGGCCGTCGGCCAGGAGGACGGCGCGCTCCATGGCGTGCTGGAGCTCGCGCACGTTCCCGGGCCACTCGTGGGCCTCCAGGACCGCCATGGCCCGGGGCGTGATGGAGTCGATGGGCTTGCCGAACTCCTCGGAGAAGCGCTGGACGACGTGGTGCGCCAGGAGGGGGATCTCCTCGCGCCGGTCCCGGAGCGGCGGGAGGTTGATGGCGAAGACGCTCATCCGGTAGAACAGGTCCTCCCGGAAGGTCCCCGCTTCCACCAGCTCCTGGAGGTTCCGGTTGGTGGCCGCGACCACGCGCACGTCCACGGCGACGGGCTTGTCCGACCCGACCGGTCGGATCTCGCGCTCCTGGAGGAGGCGGAGGAGGCTCCCCTGGATCTGCGGGGAGATGGTGGCGATCTCGTCCAGGAAGAGCGTTCCTCCGCGGGCGGTCTCGGCCAGCCCTTTCCGGTCCTTCACGGCGCCGGTGGAGGAGCCCCGGACGTGGCCGAAGAGCTCCGACTCCAGGAGGGACTCGGCGAGGGAGGCGCAGTCGGCCACCACGAAGGGCCCGTCGGCCCGGGTGCTGTTGTAGTGGATGGCGCGGGCGATGACGTCCTTCCCCGTTCCCGTCTCGCCGGTGATGAGCACCGTGCTGTTGGTGGGGGCGACCCGGGTCACCAGCTGCATGACCTTCCGCATGGGGGCCGAGGAGCAGATGACGTTGCCGATCTTGTGGCGCGTCTCCAGCTCCGAGCGCAGCCGCCGCGTGAGGTCCACCAGGTGCTTGCGCTCCAGGGCGCGGGCCGTGGCCACGAGGAGCTGGGGCGGGCTCACCGGCTTCTCCAGGTAGTCGAACGCTCCCAGCTTGATGGCCTCCACGGCCGTGTCGATGGTGGCGTACCCGGTGACGATGAGGACCTCCGTCTCCGGCGCGATGTCCCGGGCGGCCTTGAGGACCTCGATGCCGCCCATGTCCGGCATCTTGATGTCCAGGAGGAGCAGGTCGAAGGGCTCCTTGCGCAGGAGCTCCAGCCCTCCCCGGGCAGAGGTCGAGGTGGCCACCTCGTACCCTTCGGCGGTGAGCACCCTCCGGATGCTCTCCACCACGACCTGCTCGTCGTCCACCGTGAGCACCCGCGGGGGGGTGGTCCAGCTCTTCACGTCGTCCATTTCCGACTTCCGCCTCTATGCTTGTGCCGCGGGCACGGGTACGGGTACGGGTAGGAGCACCGTGAACGTCGCTCCGCTCCTGCCGTCGCTGGCGACGGTGATGGTCCCACGGTAGCTCCTGATGATGCCGAGGGACACGGACAGGCCCAGCCCCGAGCCCTTCCCCACCGGCTTGGTGGTGAAGAACGGGTCGAAGACCTTGTGCAGGGCCTCCGGTGGGATCCCGGTACCCGTGTCCTGGACCACGGTTCGGACCAGGTGGGTGCCCGGGTGGGGCGGGAGGTTATCCCTCTCGTGGCCCTTGCGGGGGATCACGTCGGAGCGGACGGCGATGGTGCCGCCCTCCGGGATGGCGTGGACCGCGTTCAGGACGAGGTTCACGAACACCTGCATGAGCTGGACGTGGTTGGCCTCCACCGTGGGGAGGTCCTCGGGGATGTCCAGGTCGACCCGGATGCGCCCGTTCTGGATCTCCACCTTGATGAGGTCCAGGGCGCCGTCCACCGCCCGCTCGATCCTGCACGGCTCCGCCGTGATGTCCTGGGACTGCTTGCGGGAGTAGTCCAGGAGCTGGCGGATGATTCCCGCGCACCGGTTGGCCTCCCGCTCGATCATGCGGAGGTCCTCCTGGGCCGGGGAGTCCTCGGGCACGGCCCTCCTCACCAGGTGGGTGAAGGTGATGATGGCCATGAGAGGGCTGTTCAGCTCGTGGGCGATCCCGGCGGCCACCAGCCCCACCGAGGAGAGCTTCTCCGCCTGGACCACCTGGAACTGGGCCTCCTGGAGGGCCTTGGCCTTCTCCGCCACCGTGTCCTCCAGCGTGGCCGCCCAGCTCTCCAGCTCGGTGCGGGAGCTGTTCAGGCTCTCCACCATCTCGTTGAAGGAGGTGGCCAGGAGGCCGATCTCCCGGGCGGCCCCGCGGGGGAGCTCCACCCCGGGATCCCCCCCGGCCACCCGCCGGGTGGCCGCGATGACCGTGTCCAGGGGACGGCGCACGGCGCGGGTGATGATGATCCAGAGCCCGCCGGTGATGACGGCCGCCGCCAGGAGGGAGAAGAGGATCGCGTTCAGGGTGGCCCTCGCGAGGCGCTCTTCGGCCGGCTCCAGCGAGATTGCCACGTCCAGGACCCCCAGCACCGGGCGGAGCTCGGGCGACGCGTGGCACCCCGAGCCCTGGCACCCCTCCTGGTTGGGGATGACCCGCATGGTGCCCAGGACCCGGCTCCCGTCCGCGCTGCGGAACAGGCGGGAGCGGTTGTCGGGGTCCAGCTCGGTGGAGGGCTCGGGGCCCGAGTGGCACTGGATGCACCCCTCCGCGTCCGAATCCACCAGCGTCCCGATCTCGTCGGCCCGGGACGAGAAGGAGATCTCGCCCTCCTTGTTCAGGATCCGGACGTTCACCACGCCCGGCTGGTCCCCCACCGCATCCACCATCTCCTGGATGGACTCGCGCTCGTTGGCGCGCATCTCGTGGGCGGTGGTGAGGAGGATGGTCTCGGCGATGGACTCGGTGCCGAGCACCGCCTCCTCGAGCGCATTCTGGCGCTGCTCCCGGATCAGGAGCCAGGAGAGCAGCGAGACGCTGACCAGCGCGAAGAACCCGGCTGGGAGCGCGATTCGGCTGCTGAGCGTGCGGAAGGGCACGTGGGGCTTCCCGGACGTGGGGCGGGGGAGGGACCACCGATCCCTGTAACCTCCCCCCCGGGGGGGTGGTGTCAAGTAGGGCATTGCCCGCGGACAAGCTGTCCCCTCGCCCCAGGCCGTCGCCCGTACCCTGGCGCGTGCCGTCGCCCCTACCCTGGCGCGTGCGGTGGGGCGGTGGTATCAAGAGGTTCTCCCCCTCGACCCCTTCCGCGGAGACACCGATGTCGCAGGTCGCGCTCCAGGGACGCCGGGGCCCGGCGTCCGCCGCCTTCTGCCTGCTGCTGGCCGGCTGCACCACCATGGCGCCCGGCACCCAGGACCCCAGCGTGGTCTCCATCCTCACCGGCGACGGCACCACCATCCAGATCCAGCGCGGGGCGGACATCCGCGTCAACCAGGCGGTGACCGTGGGGCCCGATCGGGTATGGGACGTGCTGCCCCTGGTCTATGCCGAGCTGGGGATCAAACCCGACATCCAGGATCCTGCCCGGCACCTGGTGGGGGTCTCGGCGCACCGGTTCTCCACGCGCATCCTCAACCGGCACGCCAGCGACTTCTTCGACTGCGGCCTCGACCCCGGGCTGCAGCGCCCCCTCGCCGACCAGGTCCCCATCACGGCCCGCGTCGTCACCGAGATCCAGGCCGTTTCCGGGGGCTCGGAGCTCCGAACCATCGTGGAGGGGACGGCCCGGAGGACGGGCGGGAACGCCGGGACGGCCACGTGCCGCTCCACCGGGTTGATGGAGGTACTGGTGGGGCAGATGGTCCAGAAGAGGGCGGCGCCGCCGGACCCGAGCAAGACGAGCGTGCCACCGCCGCCCGCCACGCTCCCGGAGCAAAGACCCTGGGCGCGCGCCCCCCGTGATGCGTGTACCAACGACA
>JBFYZE010000091.1:0-19983 GCA_041309665.1 Gemmatimonadales bacterium
GTCCACCTCAGCCCCACGTCCAGCGCCGCGGACCTCGACAGGAACACCAGCACCCCGCCGCCGAACGACGGAGCTGCACCGGTGATGGTGAACGGGTCGCCATCCAGGTCCAGCTCGGCGGCGCGCCCCGAGTAGGCCAGCGTGAGGTAGGGGAGGGCCTTGGCCTGCGGTCCCCGGAAGTTCAGGCGCACGCCCAGGTCCACGTGGGCCAGGGTGTACGTGTCGTCGAAGTCCGCCATCTCGACGTTCGCCCCCGCGGCCTCCAGGAAGAGGGTGACGGTGCGGTTCACCCCCCAGCCCAAGGCAAGCCCCGCGCCCCCGCCGGACTCGGCCTCGCCGTCGCCTTCGTACGTGATGGCGGCTCCCGCCAGGTGAGCCGCGAGGTGGAAGCCCGTGGGATCGGACCGTACGGGAAGCGCGGAAACCTGCGCGGCCAGGGAGGCGGGAGCGGGCAGGAGGGCGGCCGCAGCCAGGAGCGCGGTGAAGCGGATACGGTGCATGGGATCCTCCGATGGGTGGGATGGGCCGGACGGTTCCGGCCCGGAGAGAAGCTGGGAGGAGGGTGTGACAGAAGGGGCTGGGGCCGTTCCAGCCATGTTCCCGCTCCGGCATGGCCACGATGAACATCTCCTTGCCGGAGTCGCTCAAGGGCTTCGTGGAGCGACAGGTCGCCGAGCGCGGCTACGCCCCCGGGCTGCCACGGCGAACGCCGAGTAGTTCCAGGCTCTGCGCGATCGCATCCTGGCCCCCTCTCCGCCGTCGAGCGCACCCTCGGGCAGGTGAAGGAACGGGACGTTCCCGCGCACCTCCGCGCGCCGGGGTAGTCCAGGCGGTCACCGAGTTGGACACATCCCAGGGGCCTCGAGGGCAACCGTGACGTTCACTCGACTCACGCGACCATTCCCGCGCCCAGGGGCATCGGCCAGACTCCGGGTGCTTCCTCAGCACCCTTCCGCACCTGGGGTAGGATGGTATATTTTCCGGAGAGTATTGATCCCTTAAAACACCAACTTCCGGAATTCGAGTTCGACGTGGCCAAGAGCTTGGCGAACCTGGAGAAGCACGGGATCGACTTCGAGACCGCCAAGGCGATCTGGCTGGACCCGAACCGCAAGGAAGGTCCGGCGCGGTCGTCCGACGAGGACCGCTGGATGGTCGTTGGCCAGGTGGCCGGCAAGCACTGGAGCGCGTTCATCACCTACAGGGGAGAGAAGGTCCGGCTCATCTCGGTACGCCGGTCACGTCCCAGGGAGGTCGCTCGCTATGACCATCACGGCTGAGGAGCTGGACAAGAAGTTCGACGACGGCGAGGACATCGATGAGTACATCGACTGGTCCAAGGCCCGCCGCCCCGGACTCGAGCCCCGACGTGTGAACGTGGACCTCCCCTCCTGGATGGTGGATGCCCTCGACCGGGAGGCGCAGCGGCTGGGCGTGCCCCGCCAGTCCGTCATCAAGGTGTGGATCGCGGAGAAGCTCGAGGCGGAGGGGAAGCGGTAGACTCCTGCGACCTCGGGCGTCGTCTCCTCGCGCCCCCGTCACACCTCCCCCCTATATTGCCGGTGCCTTCGGAGCGGCCCGCCCCGCGGGATCGCGGCCGCCCCTTTCCCATCGCCCCGGCCTCCATGCCCGACCGGATCTCCAAGCTCCAGCGCTGGCTCGACCTGGTGGCCTACCTGGCCGGCCGTCGCTTCCCCGTGTCGGCGGAGCAGCTCTGGGGCGCCATCCCGGCCTACGCCCAGGGACTCGAGGGCGGGAGCAAGGACCCGGAGTCGGTCCGGCGGATGTTCGAGCGCGACAAGGACGAGCTCCGCTCCATGGGGATCCCCATCGAGACCGTCACCTTCCACATCGACCAGGGCACCGAGGAGAGCCACGGCTACCGCCTGGCCACCCGGGACTTCCACCTCCCGTACCTGAGGCTGATGCGCGAGGCGGAAGCCGGGGCGCAAGCCAAGGTGGGCAAGCCATCCACGCGGCCAGGCAGCCACGCGGCTTCGCAGGTGCCAGCCTCGGCGCGGGAGTTCGTGATACGGGAGGACGAGGCCGGCGCCGCCCTGGAGGGGCTCCGCGACGTGGCCGCCCTCCCCGGATTCCCGCTGCGCCGCGAGGCCCGGTCCGCGTTCCGGAAGCTGGCCTTCGACCTCGACCCGGAGCTGCTCCGGCCCGCGCCGGTGGTCTACGCCGAAGATCCCGAGACGAAGGCCACCGCGGACGTGCTCCGCACGCTCTCCGACGCGCTGCTCGCCCGAAAGAAGGTCACGTTCCTCTACCGCTCCATCGAGCGCGACGAGGAGGCTGTGCGCACGGTGCATCCCTGGGGCCTCCTCTTCCAGCACGGTCGCTGGTACCTGGTGGCGTGGGCCGAGGACCGCGCCGACGTGCGCATGTTCCGCGTGGGGCGCATGGCCGGCGTGAAGCCGAACACGAAGAGCTCGGGAACGCCCGACTACGAGATCCCCGGAGACTTCGATCTGCGGGCCTATTCGGGCCGGAAGGCCTGGGAGCTGGGCGAGGGAGCGGCCGCGCCCACCCAGGCCCGCGTCTGGTTCCGATTCCCCCGCTCGGTGTGGGCGGACCGGAACGGCCACGGCACTCTCGTCACCGAGGACGAGAAGGGGAACCAGGTGCGCGAGATCCCCGTTCATCGCCCGGAGCCGTTCCTGCGCTGGGTCCTCTCGCTGGAGGGGGACGCGCGCGTGCAGGGGCCCGACGAGCTGCGGGACGCGTTCCGCGCCATGGTCGAGGAGGTGGCGCGCCGCTACGAGCCCGCGCCCGCCGGCCGAGCGCCGAAGAAGGGAGGCCCCGCATGAGCGACGGCACCAACGCCGACGCCCGCCTCGAGCGGCTCCTCTACGTCCTTCCCGCCGCCGGCCGGAAGGAGGGGGCCTCGCTGGCCGAGCTCGCTGCGGCGCTGAGCACGACCCCCGAGCGCATCTCCCGGGACCTGGAGGACGTCACCGCCCGCGCGTACTACCACCCCGGCGGATGGCCCGACGACGTGAGCATCATGCTCACAGGGGACCGCGTGTGGGTGCAGCACGCGGTGGGGTTCGAGCGACCCATGCGCCTCTCGCCCCGCGAGACGCTCTGCCTCGCCCTGGCCCTCCGCGGCACCGCCGCCGCGTCGGTCCTTCACGACGCCCAACGCCGCCGCGAGCTCCTGGAGCGCGCGGAGCAGCACCTCGGCGCCGGAGGCTGGAGCAAGGACGATGACGCCCTGCTCCGCGACCAGGACCACGTCCCCGATCCCACGGGGATCCGCGAGACGCTCCTCGCCGCAGCCCGCGACCGCCGCCCCTGCGCCATCGTCTACGCCAAGTCGGCTGCCGACGACATGGACGCCCGCGTCATCCACCCGTACGCCCTGGTGCACGCCGGCGGGGACTGGTACGCCGTGGGGTGGTGCGCGGTGAAGGAGGGGATGCGGGTCTTCCGCCTCGACCGGATCGTCGAGGCCGCCGAGACCGACGGCACGTTCGAGGTGCCCGCGAGCTTCGATCCACGGGAGTACATCCACGCCACCCGGGTCTACTGGGCTGCGGACGACGTGGAGGTGCGCGTGCGCTACTCCCCGAAGATCGCCCGGTGGGTCCGCGAGCGCGCCGCCGCCGGGATGGTGGGATGGGAGGAGGAGCCCGACGGGAGCCTCGTCATCCGCCACCGCGTCGCCGACCCCCACTGGGTCGTGAGCCACGCCCTCACCTACGGCGCCGAGGCCGAGATCCTCGAGCCCGAGGAGCTGCGCGAGATGGTGCGGGAGGTGGTGCGGGGGATGGCGGGCTGACTGTCACACCCCTTCCGTATCCTTGTCTCCGTCACCTCAAACGGCGGAGACACCATGAAGACGACCGTACTCCTGGACCACGAGCCCGTCGCCGACGGCGGCTGGATGGTCCACGCCCTCCTGCGGCTCGAAGGCGAGGCCCCCGGGAACCGCGACCGGGTCCCCCTGAACATCTCCCTCGTGCTGGACCGCTCCGGATCGATGATGGGAGAGAAGCTCGACGCCGCCCGCCGTGCTGCGGCCATGCTCGCCCGGCGCCTCTCGCCCCAGGACACGGTCAGCGTCGTCGCCTTCGACGATGCCGTGGACGTCGTGGCACTCCCCGCCACGGGCGACGCGCAGGAGGAGCTCCCCGGCCTCATCGAGTCCATCGAGTCCGGCGGCACGACCAACCTGAGCGGGGGATGGCTCCGCGGCCGTGACCTGGTGGCCGACAACCTCCGCGACGGTGGGGTGAACCGCGTGCTCCTGCTCACCGACGGCCAGGCCAACGTGGGGATCGTCGAGCCCAAGAAGCTCACGGGCCTCTGCAAGCAGGGCGTGAAGAAGGGGGTGAGCACCACCACCATCGGCTTCGGCGCGGACTACGACGAGGACCTCCTCAAGGCCATGGCCGACGCCGGCGGTGGCGGCACCTACTACATCGAGAAGGTGGACCAGGCCTCCGGGGTGTTCGAGGAGGAGCTGGAGGGCCTCCTCTCCATCGCCGCCCAGAACGTGCGCGTGACGGTCCAGCCCGGCGCCGACGCCGAGTCGGTGAAGGTGCTCCACGACTACCCGTCCCACGCGAAGGCCGACGTCCTCACCCTCGAGGTGGGCGATCTCTACGCCCGCGAGCCCCGGCGCATCCTCATGGCGTTCCTCCTTCCCCCTGGTTCGGCCCAGGCCGGCACGGTGGCCGACGTGGCGCGCCTCACCGTGACGGCCCACGTCATCACCGCCGAGGGCGGCGTGGAGCTGCACGAGGTCACGATCCCGGTCACGCTCTCCCCCGAGGAGGGAGGGAAGGCCGAGCCCGAGATCCGCAAGGAGATCCTCCTCGTGGAGGCCGCGCGCCGCCGTCAGGAAGCCCTGGAGGCGCGGGACCGGGGCGACTACGCCTCGGGAGCCCAGTCACTCCGCGAGATGCGCGCCATGGTGCTCTCGAGCCCCTTCGGCGAGGGCGACCCCGCGGTCCGGGAGGAGCTCGCTGACCTGGAGACCATGGCCGCGTCCTTCGACGACCACCAGGTGAGCGCCGCCGACATCAAGTACATGAAGCAGCGTGCCTACTCGGTGCACCGCAGCCGGCGGGAACAGGTGGAGCGGTACCGGAGAGGGAAGGAGGGGTAGGGAAGCTGCTTCAGGGTTTCTCCCCAGGGTGGCCGGACGCCACCCGGATCACGATCTCCTGAGCTTGCTCCGAGCGCGGAACAGGCGGGGCGGACCGGGGATCTGGAGTCGTCGGCAGATGAGGAAGCAGAGCGTGGCCGGGTCGGCTTCCGGGTTGCACCTCAACGACGAGGGGTTCCGGCTTCCGGACCCCTGCTCCACCCCAACTGCACCTCCAGGCCGCGTGCCACGGTCAGCTACCCCGGCGGCGGCAGGAACCCGCACGTCGGCCCCGACTCCCGTGTCCACCGCCCCCGCCCAGGCCTATCTTGCGGCGCCATGGACGATGCGAAGCGCGTGTCCCGGAGGAGGTTCGTGCGACGGGCGGCCCTGGGGGGGCTCGCCCTGGCCGGCGGGGGTGCGGCCTGGTCGCTCATGCGGCAGGCTCCGGGCCCGAGCTATCCCGCCGGGCTCGAAGGGGCCGTGCATCCCCTCCCCGGCTTCAGCGGCCGCCCTCCCAACATCGTCCTCATCGTCGCCGACGACCTGGGGTGGGGCGATCTCTCCTGCTACGGGTCACAGGCCCTCCGCACCCCGAACATCGACCGCCTCGCCGCCGAGGGCGTGCGCTTCACCGACTTCCACGCCTGCGACGCCGTGTGCACGCCCTCGCGCGCGGGGCTCCTCACCGGCAGATATCCTGCACGCATGGGGCTCGACACCCCGCTCCAGGCGCTGGGGGAGCCTCTGGGGAAGCGGGCCGTGGTGCGCCTGGGCTACCTCCTGGGGAGGATCGGGCTCCTCGACCTGGCAGCCCGGGGCGGCGGGGAGGGGCTCCCTGCGGAGGAGGTGACCCTCGCGGAGGCGCTCCGCTCCGCGGGGTACCGCACCGGGATGGTGGGGAAGTGGCACCTGGGGGACTACTCCGCCGATCCCCGCTTCAACCCGCTCCGCCACGGGTTCGACTTCCAGTTCGGAGTGCCGTACAGCAACGACATGGCCCCCCTGCCCCTCTTCCGGAACGGGGACAGGGTGGAGGAGGACGTGCCCGACCAATCCGTCCTCACCGGCCTCTACACCCGGGAGGCGCTGGGCTTCATCGAGTCGACGGCCGATCGGCCCTTCTTCCTGTACTTCGCCCACACCTTCCCCCACCGGCCCCTGGCCGCGTCGGCGAAGTTCACCGGCACCTCCGCGGGAGGGCTGTACGGCGACGTGGTCGCCGAGATGGACGCGAGCGTGGGCGAGATCCTCGACGCGCTCGACGCGAAGGGGCTCACGGGTGACACGCTCGTGTTCTTCACCAGCGACAACGGGCCCTGGTACGACGGGAGCCCCGGTCCCTTCCGGGGCCGGAAGGGACAGTCCTTCGAGGGCGGCCACAGGGTCCCGCTTCTCGCCCGCGCGCCCGGGCTGATCCCGCCGGGATCCGTCTCCGCGGTCCCGGCCGTCAACCTCGACCTCTTCCCCACCTGCCTCGCCGCCGCCGGCCTGGCGCCGCCGGCGGACCGGGTCGTGGACGGGCGGGACATCACCGGGCTGCTGACGGGCTCGTCGGACGGCGCCCCGGACCCCTGTCTGTACCTCTATCATCAGGGGGAGTTGGAGGGGGTCCGCCAGGGGAAGTGGAAGTACCTCCGCTCCACAAGCCATTACGTGTGGCCCCTGCCGGTGAACGAGCGCCTCGGGGGCGTGGCCAACCACACCACGGGGCCGCTCCCCCTGCTCTTCGACCTGGAGACCGATCCCGGCGAGGCGTACGACCTGGCCGGGCGCTTTCCCGACGTCGTGGCGCGCCTGGATGCGGCCATGACCGCCTGGGAGGAGCGGATGGCGGCGGACCCGCTGGGGCTCGTCGGCGGGTAGGGATTGCCCCCCGCCCCACCCCCCTCTAGCGTCCCCTCCGACCCACCCCCCACCGGAGACGAGGATGCCCTGGCAGCAGGTGTACGACCCGCTCGGGAACATGGTCCTGTCCACCGTGCTCGCGGCGCTTCCGGTGGCGGTGATGCTGGTGGGTCTGGGCTTCCTCCACATGAAAGCGCACATCGCCGCGGGCGCCGGCCTGGCGGCGGCCCTCGCGATCGCCATCCTCGTCTACAGCATGCCTGCCGGCATGGCGGGTAGCGCGGCGTTCTTCGGGGGCCTGACCGGCCTCCTGCCCATCGGCTGGATCGTCCTCAACATCATCTTCCTGCACCAGCTCACGGAGCAGAACGGCAGCTTCGCGGTGCTGCAGGACTCCATCGCCGGCATCACCGAGGACCGGCGCCTCCAGCTCCTCCTCATCGCGTTCGCGTTCGGCGCCTTCTTCGAGGGCGCGGCGGGCTTCGGCACGCCGGTGGCGGTGACCGCGGCCATCCTCATCGGGCTCGGGTTCTCGCCCCTGGCCGCGTCCGGGCTGAGCCTCATCGCCAACACGGCGCCGGTCGCGTACGGAGCCCTGGGCACGCCCGGGCTCACGCTGGCCAGCGTGCCCGGCTACGACGGGATGAAGTTGGCCGCGATGATCGGCCGGCAGCTCCCGTTCTTCTCGCTCCTCGTCCCGTTCTGGCTCATCTGGGCGTTCGCGGGCCGCAAGGCCATGTGGGAGGTCTGGCCGGCCATCCTCGTCACCGGGGTGAGCTTCGCCATCACGCAGTTCCTGGTCTCGAACTTCATCGGGCCCGAGCTCGTGGACGTCATCGCCGCCGTCATCTCCATGGCGTGCCTGGTGTCGTTCCTGCGCGCATGGAAGCCCACGACCATCTGGACCTCGGTGTCCCTGAGGGGACACGAGAAGGACGGCGGCGCGGGACACCTGGCAGCAGCCCCGAAGCGGCACCCCCGCGCCGCGGTGGTGCGCGCCTGGACGCCCTGGGTGTTCCTCTCGGTGTTCGTGTTCATCTGGGGGCTGCCGCCGGTGAAGGCCTTCCTTAACGGCATCTTCGCCCCGGCGTTCCAGATCGGCGGGCTGCACAACCTGGTGGAGAAGATGCCCCCGGTGGTCGCGGAGCCCACCCGCGAGGCGGCGGTCTACACGCTGACGATCCTGTCGGCCACGGGGACCGGCATCCTCGTGGCCGCCCTGGTCGGCGGGGTGGTGGCAGGGTACCGGCCGCTCAAGTTGCTGGCGACCTACGGCCGCACGCTCTGGCTGGTGCGCTTCTCGCTGCTGACCATCGTGCTCATGCTCGCCCTGGGCACACTGACGCGGTACTCGGGCACCGACACCACCCTGGGGCTCGCGTTCGCCAACACCGGCGTCCTCTATCCTTTCTTCGGCACGCTCATGGGATGGCTGGGCGTCGCGCTCACCGGTTCCGACACGTCCAGCAACGTGCTCTTCGGCGGCATGCAGAAGGTGGCCGCCGACCAGCTCGGACTCAGCCCCAACCTCATGGGAGCGGCGAACAGCTCAGGCGGCGTCATGGGCAAGATGATCGACGCCCAGTCCATCGTGGTGGCCTCCACCGCCACGCGCTGGTTCCACCACGAGGGCGACATCCTGCGCTACGTGTTCTTCCACTCCATCGCGCTGGCGTGCCTGGTGGGGCTCCTGGTGACGCTGCAGGCGTATGTGTGGCCCTTCAGCGCCATGGTGGTGCACTGAAGCGGGCAGGTCGCCGCCCAGGCTGGGCCCTCAGTACCACCAGCGGTCGGTGGGCGAGTACCCGACCCAGAAGGGGTGCGCCCAGTTCTTGTCCTCGGGGTCGATGGAGCGTGCCTCCTGGTATT
The DNA here is from genome assembly GCA_041309665.1 of Gemmatimonadales bacterium. Taxonomy (GTDB): domain Bacteria; phylum Gemmatimonadota; class Gemmatimonadetes; order Longimicrobiales; family Gaopeijiaceae; genus SZUA-318. The sequence goes on from JBFYZE010000091.1 coordinate 8,816, forward strand.
CGGCTTTCGCCTCCTCGATGCGATCGAGGTAGAAGTAGATGTCGCCGGTGAGCGTGTGCTGGCTTGCCTCGAACCGCCGCTGCACGCGGTCGCCCAGGGCGCTGCGCTCCTCGTGCGTGGCACCGGTGTTCACGAGCAGCGGCCACACGCTCTCGCGACGCCTGGCCAACTCGTACAGGTTGTGCGTCACGTATCCCATGGTGTAGAAGTAGGCCATGGCGGGAGTGAACTCGAGATAGGGGTGGTTGTCCGTGTTGAGTCGCGCCCCCTGGGCGTACTCCGCCAGCCGCTCCTCGCCCATGACGAACCATGCCAGCACGTCCATGGGCTCGAAGACCCCGAGGAGCGCCAGCTCCTTCCGCACGCCCTCCCGCTCCAGCTTCCTGGACAGGGCCTCGAAGTCGAGCTCCAGCTCTTCCGGCGTCCCCACCAGGAGGCCGTGGTGCCGGATGGGGGAGAGCCACAGCGTCGTGTGCGGGAAGGCGGCCATGAACGTGGCCGTCGTCATCCGCATCTCCGAGTCCGACAGCAGGTGGAAGGGGAGCCACTGGGCCACCAGCCCGTTCTCGGTGAGCCGGTCCTTGAGGGTCTCGTAGAACTCCAGCGTATAGAGGCTCCCGTTCCCCGCCATCTTCGGCGAGGTGAGGTCGATGGAGACGACGTCGTACTTCTCCTCGCTGACGAGAGCGTAGTTGCGGCCGTCATTGAGGATGGCCCGGTAGCGGGGCTGGTCGAGCACGCCGTGGTTGATCTCCGGGAACCACTGGGCGGCCTCCAGCACCCCGGGCACCAGCTCCACGGTGTGCACCTCGCTCACGTCGTACTGGAGCGTTTCCCAGGACGCCCCGCCCGCGCCGAACCCGATGAGGTTCACCCGGGCTCCGGGCACGTCGGAGAGGAGCATGGGGATGTTCCCCAGCGTTTGCTGCGCGTCCAGCATTTCCAGCGACGTCCCCGCCACCGGGAACCCGTCGATGCTGACGTACTTGTCGCCCCCCTGGTCCCGGAAGACCTTCACCGTGGAGCCCACGCCCTCCTTGTAGAAGAGCACCTGCGCTCCATCCACCCTTTCCTTGTACGAGGTGAGGATCAGGGGGTCGCGGGAGGCCCAGAGCGCCACGCTCCCTGCGGCGAGAGCCACGAGGCCGAAGGCGCCCTTCGCGAGCAAGCGCCCGCGGAGCGCCGGCTCCACGGCCACGAGCGCCAGGCCGATGGCGAGACTCAGCGCGCCGGCGATCACGATGCCGATACGCACGCCCACCAGCGGAATGACGATGAAGCCGGCGACGATGGAGCCGGCCACGCCCCCGAAGGTGTTCACCGAGTACACCTTCCCCAGCGCCGTCCCCAGCCGGTCCAGGCTGCGCGCGTAGATCTTCACCACCAGGGGCACGGTCATCCCCATGAGGATCGAGGGCACGAGCATGACCGAGAGGCTGGTGACGAAGCGGAGGCCGGCCCACTTCCAGTGCAGCATGGGTCCGGGGGTCGCCTCCACCATCTGCGCCATCACCGGCGTGGACCGGGCCAGGATGGGGATGGCCAGCAGCGCGGTCACGCCGATGAGCACCTCGATGGCGCCGAAGAGGGCCAGCGGGCTCCTCCGGGCATCGATGAAGCGCGCGATGAGGGCGCTCCCCAGGCCGATGCCCAGCAGGAACGCCGTCAGCATGGTCGTGAACGCGTGCGTGGAGTTGTCCAGGTAATACACGAGCGCCCGGGCCCAGAGCACCTCCAGGGCAATGGCGCAGAACCCGGACAGGCCCACGGCCCAGAGGGCCACGCGGGCGTAGCGGGGCGAGAGCCCCGGCTCCTCCGCGGCGGACGTTCCGATGGTGGGAGCGGGCTCGATGGTGGGAGCGGGCTCGGTCGTGGGAGCGCTCGCCGGCGCAGGCCCCGCCACGCGGCTCAGGCCGTAGGCCGCGGCGGCCACGAGCAGGTTCACCGCTCCCGCCAGGTACGCGGCCTCCTTCACCCCCAGGAAGAGGATGAGGAAGAACCCGGCCGCCACGGTGCCCACCACCGCCCCGAACGTGTTCACCGCGTACAGCCGCCCCACGTCCCACCCCACGGCGCCCTTCCGGCTCACGAAGAACTTCACGATCACGGGGAGCGTGCCGCCCATGAGCGTGGTGGGGACGAGGAGCACGAGGAACGACAGGACGAAGCGGACCAGGCTGAGCGGGTAGTAGCCCAGGTCGAAACCGCGGGCCACGCCCACGTACACATGGGTCAGGCCGGCGAAGACCAGCGGCATGAGGAACGCGAGGACGCCGATCCCCGCCTCCAGGAGCGCATAGAGGCGGAGCAGGTTGCGTTCCCGATCCGCCACCGGTCCGAACACGAGGCTCCCGAGCGCGAGCCCGGCGAAGAAGGACGCCAGGATGGCGGCGGTGGCGAAGGCGGTGGCGCCGAACACGAGCGTCAGCATCCGCATCCACACCACCTCGTAGACCAGGCTGCACGCTCCCGACAGGAAGAAGAGGACGAGGATGGTCCAACGGATGCCCGTGTCCTTGGAGATCGTCATCACGCTATCCGAGTGCTTTCACGCTGAGCGCGGCCAGGAAGCCGAGCAGGGTGGAGAGGCCCACCACCGCTCCGCCGCGCTCGAAAGCCTCGGGAAGCATGGTTTCGGCGATCATCACGAGCATGGCGCCGGCGGCGGTCCCCTCGATGAACCCGAAGGTGGTGCCGCTCACGCCCACGAGGAACAGGTTGCCGATCCCCGCGCAGGCGCCGCCGACGAGGACGATGGACGCCCACACCAGGACGATGGTGCGCGCCTTCAGCCCCGCGGTGCGCATGATCCCGGCGCTGGACATGGCCTCGGGGAAGTTGGCCAGGAAGATGCCGGCCATCAGGGGCCAGGAGAGAGCGCCTGCGCCCACCACGGTGGTGCCCAGGACCAGGGATTCGGGGATGGCGTCCAGCAGGTTCCCCAGCCAGATCCCCATGACCGGGTGCTTCTGGGCGTGCGCGGCCTCTTCGATCTCGTGGTCCGAGGGGCGGGAGTGGCGCTCCTCGCTGAGCTGCGCCGCCGCCCGGGACTTCCAGTCCTCCGCCTCCGCCTGCGGCACCAGGAGCCGCTCCTTGAGCTGCTCCGTGCGCAGCGTGATGAGCTGCGACACCGTGTCCCGCACGCGGGCGGCGCTCCGCACCAGGTCGTCGAAGGCGTGCTTCGGAATGCGGAACAGCTTCGTGGGCTCCAGCGCGTGGATGCTGGCGCTCCGCGGCGCGCCCGTGACCACCGCCATCTCCCCCACCGTGTCCCCGGCGTGGATGACCGCGACCTTCACGCCTCCCCGCGTCACCTCCAGCGACCCGGTGGTGACCACGTACAGGGAGGAGCCCGCGTCACCCTCGCGGAACAGCTCCTCGCCTTCGGCCAGGAACACCGGCTGGGCCGCGTGCACCAGCGGCGCGATCTCCTCCGGGGGGAGCGCCTGCAGGAGGTGCACCTTGGAGAGCTGCTCGAGGAGCATGCGCTGCTGCTCGCGCTTCTCCGCCGAGAGCTGGCGAACCGCCACGGCGAACTTGCGCAGGAAGGCGCCCTTCTGGTTCAGGAGCTGGTTGAAGACCTCGAAGACCACGCCGCCGAAGATCCCCCCCAACGCGAGCGGCGCCAGCCCGTACTTGTCGAGGGAGCTCGCCACGATCTCCACGGAGAGGGCGCACAGGAGCGCGCCCGCCCCGAAGGCCAGAAGGGCGGAGGTGACTTTGGGGCCCGGCTTGGCCAGGAGGCCCACGCCCGCGCCGAGGGGGAGGGCGGCAGCGGCCAGGGCGCCGACGCCCACGGCGATCAGGGTCACGGTGGTCATGGCGCCAAGATAAGGGAGGGGCGGCGCCGAGGCACCGTCGAGGGGCCCGTTCCGCGCCTCCCCTGTCACCTTTCCGGGACCCCATTCGTTCCCCGGGTGTCAAACGGACAGGGACCCTCGTCCCACACTCGGTGGACCCATGACCAGCAGACCCTTTCTCCGCGCCCTCCTCCCCGTCCTCCTCCTGTCCGCCTGCGGCGACCCCGTGGGGCCCGGCGCCGAGGACATCACCGAGCTCCCCCGAGCCCTCACCTCCAGCGAGAAGGCCGTCATCCAGAGCGGCAACTCCTTCGGGCTGGAGCTGGTGCGCCAGGTGGCGGCCCGGGACACGCGCCCCAACGTCGTCCTGTCGCCCCTGAGCGCCTCCATGGCGCTGGGCATGGCCCTGAACGGCGCCGACGGCGCCACCTTCGACGCCATGCGCTCGACGCTGGGCTTCGGCGGGCTCGGCCAGGCCGAGATCAACGAGTCCTACCGGAGCCTCCTGGAGCTTCTCACCGGGCTCGACCCCCAGGTGCGCTTCGACATCGCCAACTCGGTGTGGGCGAACAAGGACGTCCCCTTCCACGCCGCCTTCCTCCAGGCGGTCCAGGCCGCCTTCGACGCGACGGTGGAATCCCGCGACTTCGCGGATGCCGCCACCCTCCAGGCCATCAACGCCTGGGTGAAGGCCAACACCGGCGGGCTCATCGAGAAGATCCTGGACCGGATCGACCCGGGCATGGCCGCCATCCTCATCAACGCCATCTACTTCGAAGGGACCTGGACCAGCAGATTCGACCCGGCCGAGACGAAGAGCGCCGCGTTCACCCGTGAGAACGGCTCCGCCGTGCAGGTGGACATGATGAACCTCTCCGGGGCCACCTTCCCGTTCGGCGGCGGCGCCGACTACACCGCCGTGGAGCTCCCCTACGGGGGGCAGGCCTTCTCCATGGTGGTGGTCGTGCCCAACGGAGCCACCACGGCCCGGAGCTTCCTCGAGGGACTCGACGCCGCGCGCTGGGAGGCGATCCTCAAGGGCCTGACGCCCCGGGAGGTGGACCAGGTGTCCATCCCGAAGTTCACCCTGGCGTTCGACACCTACCTGAACGACCCCCTCATCGCCATGGGGATGGGCCCGGCGTTCCGTCCCGGCGCGGACTTCACGAAGATGTCCCCGGTGGGCAACCGCATCTGCATCGACTACGTCCGGCAGAAGACCTACATCGACGTGGACGAGAAGGGCACGAAGGCCGCCGCGGTCACCGCGGTGGGGATGCGGGTCGTGTCCTTCACCGGGCTCATCGCGAACCGCCCCTTCGTGTTCGCCATCCGGGAGCGGCTCTCGGGGACCCTGCTGTTCGTGGGGCTGGTGGGCGACCCCACCTTCGAGGACAGCGGCGAGGGGGAGCTGGGCGAGGGGTGCCGATAGGCCAGGCTGCCCGGGGCCGCCCAGGACGGGGAGCCCCGCACCGGTAACGGAAGAGCCCCGGAGGCGTCACCGCCTCCGGGGCTCTCTGCGTCGCGGAGACGCCATCGAGAACTAGATCTTGATGACGTTCTCGGCCGCCGGGCCCTTGGTGCCCTGCGTGATGTCGAACTCGACCTTGTCACCCTCGCTCAGGGACTTGAAGCCCTTGGCCTGGATGGCGGAGTGGTGGACGAAGCAATCCTTGCTGCCGTCCTCGGGCGTGATGAACCCGAACCCCTTCTGGTCGTTGAACCACTTCACGGTGCCTCTGGTGCGCATCATCGAACTCCTGAATGTCGTGCTTGGTCTTCCGTCGGAGTGCTGGATGATCCGTACCACCGACCGGCGACCCGCGTGGCAGCAACCCCCCACGCCAGGCATGTGGCGTCGTGCCACAAGGACGGAAAGTTGGGGAGCGCGCGCGGCCCCGTCAACGCCGCCGCCGTCGGAGCCGGCCGCGGGGGGCTCACCTCGCCTTCCAGGCGCCCGCGCCGAACCCCACCAGGGCCGACCCGGCGATGAATCCGCCCGCGGCCACGTACATGGGCGACTCGGCGCGCTCCCTCCAGCGCCACACCAGGAGCCCGCGGACCACCAGGGAGGCGGCGGCGGTCCACCCGGCGACGGGGTTCACGATGAGGAGGCCCGTGGCCAACAGGATCCCCATCTGCCGCGAGGGCCCGCCCACCACCTGGATGAGCGCCCCCGGCACGGCCCACACCAGCAGGGCCCGGGCCAGCTCGGGGCTCGTGCCGGCGGCTATGGTGGCCGCGAACACCCGGTCCACGGGCGGGAACAGGTCGGCGGTGAAGTAGCTCCGGTGGACGAGGAGCACGAACACCCCGGCCACCACGAACCCCAGGAGCTCGGCGAGGAACTGCTGCGTGCGCCCGTCCCGCTCGAACACGGGGTCGCTCCCCCGTCCCCGGAGGATCCACCCGGTCTTCAGGTCGTAGCCCATGTCGGCGAACGCCGGCCCGGTGGCGGCCGTGAACCCGGCGATGAGGGCGAGGGGCACCGGCGGGAACCCCGCCAGCATGCCCAGGACCAGGGCGATGAGCGCCATGGCGAAGGCCGGGAACCACCCCGCGTGCATGGCGGAGAGGCCCACGACGAGCTGCGAGACCAGCGCGCCCGCCGCAGCGAACGCCACGAAGCCGAGGAGCGCGGGCGCGGACATCTCGGTCCACACCCCCGCCAGCGCCGCCAGGAGGGCGGCGATGGTCACGTACGCCAGCAGGGCGCCGCCGAGCGCGCGTCCGAACGCGCGCCCCCCGACGGCGGGCGGAGGCAGTGCGGCATCCGCGGACGCTCCCGGGGCCGGACTTCCGCCCGCGCCGTCCGGCGCCCCCCGCTCCCCCCGGTCCCGGATGGCCCAGGCGATCTGGGCGAGGGCCACCAGTCCGGCGCCGAGCATGATGCCGTGGGGCACGTACGCCTGGCCCAGCTCCACGCCGAGGAGCGTGGGCGCATATCCCCGCGCCAGCAGCCCGGCGGCGAACATGGAGAGCGCCCACACGTTGCCGATCCAGCATACGCCGAACACGTCCATGGGGACCCCGAGGAGCTGCCCCGCGCCGCCGGCGACGCCTCCTGCGGCCAGCATGCGCGCGCGGCCGCCCCCCTGGTCCCCGGCGATGATCACCTCCGCCGTTGCCACCCCGGCGGGCCAGAGCCCGGCGCCGGGGAAGGTGCGTGAGTCGAAGGTCAGCCACACCAGGGTGGCCGCCGCCGACATGGCCAGGAAGGAGCCCATGAGCATGGGCAGGACCAGGTCCGGCCGGCCCATGAGCCACGGGATCCCGATCGGGAGGAGGAGCCCGTTGGCTCCACCGAACGTCGCGGCGGAGATCGTGGTCTGAAGCAGGTTCTGGCGGTGGACGTTGGAGAACACCCGGAGCGCCGCCAGCGGGACGCGCGCAAGGCTGATGGCGAGGATGGCTCCGATGACCGAGCTGTTCGGCGTGACGCCGACCCGGGTCAGGAGCTGGACCCCGATGATGGCGCCCAGCACCGCGAGCCCCACGGCGGCGAGGAGCGTGGCGGGGTGAAGGAGCGACGGATGCCGCGGCGGATCGGGCGCCGTCGCACTCACAGCAGCTGCGCCACGGCGGCGGCCACGAACCGGCGCGCCAGCAGCACCGGCCGTCCCGACGCGCGGGCCACGCGCGTGCGCTGCTCCTCGGTGAACCCCATGCAGTGCATCACCACCGCATCGCACCCGGACAACTCCCGCGCCGCCTCGTCGAAGCGGTCCCCGACGTAGGGGGAGGCCCAGGTCACGGAGAGCTCCTGGTGGGGGGCGGGCTTCCAGTGGAACTCGTCGGCCTGCTCCGCCGCCGGGAGCAGGAGGCCCACGCGCGCCATCCCGGCGCAGAGCGCCGCCACGCCGTGGTCCACCAGGTGCTGGGCGTCGAGGAAGACCCCGGGGCCGCGGAGCCCCGGGAACTCGCCGGTGCACAGGAGCACGGTCACCGCGGAAGGATCCCGGCCAAGGCCGTCCAGGACGCCCTGGAGGCGCGCGTGCATCTTCGACTTCCCCACCACCGCCTGGCTCCCGTCGGCCATGCGCGTCACGAGGCGCGCCTCCCCCGGTGCCGGCCCGAGCGCAGCCACCGCCGCGGAGTCGAGCCCGTCCAGCGCGCCCACCTCCCGGATCGCCGTCCCCGCGGGGAGCCGCGCTACGAGGTCGGGCACCATGTCGGTGCGCGGCGTCTGGCCGATGGTGACGAAGCTCACGGCGTGGAGCATGGCGGACAGAGTAGGCCCGAGCTCCCGTCACCGCCACATGGGCACGCGACCCATCCTCGCCGAAGAGCTCGCGCTCCCCTGGCCTAACTCCCCGGCGATGAGCTCCGGGAGCGGGTGCGTGTGGTGGGCAGGGCCTCCCCCATCACCTCGTCCAGGGTCGCGAGCACGTAGGGCCAGAGCGCCGGCGCCCCCTCCCGGATGGGCTCCATGCGGGAGAGCACCTGGGCCCGGGTGACGCCGTGCCGCTTCCAGGTGCCGCCCTGGTTGTGGACGTTCTGAAGGAGCGCGTGGAAGCGGTCCAGGGCGTTGGCGAAGCGCGCCTCGGTGGTGGCGCCGGCCTCGAACTCGTCCCAGAGGCCGCGGAGCCGCTCCGCCTGGTCCGGCGGCAGGAGCCCGAAGAGGCGCTCGGCGGCACGCCGCTCCCGCTCCTCCTTGTCGGACATGGCCGCATCGTCGAAGGCGAAGGTGTCGCCGGCGTCGATCTCCACCACGTCGTGGATCAGTAGCATGGTGAGCGCACGCTCCCGGTCCACCTCCCCGGGAGCGTACTCCGCCAGGAGCGCCGCCATCACCCCGAGGTGCCAGGAGTGCTCCGCGCTGTTCTCCAGGCGTGACTCGCCGATGACCATGGTGCGGCGCAGCACGAGCTTCAGCTTGTCCAGCTCCACGAGGAAGTCGAGCTGGCGCCGCAGGCGCGGCTCGGTCACGGAGGCGAGCCTATCGCCTCAGGAGCCGGCCGGGCTTCGCGGGCTGGAGCTCGCCCTCGGCGATGACGGGCACGCCGTTGACGAGCACCCAGTCCACCCCGGTGGCGTACTGCAGGGGGTTCTCGTACGTGGCCCGGTCCTGGATGGAGTCGGGGTCGAACACGAGCAGGTCCGCCACCATCCCAGGGGCGATGATCCCCCTGTCGAAGAGCCCCAGCCGGTGCGCAGCCAGAGAGGTCATCCGGCGCACCGCGTCCTCCAGCGTCATGACCTTGTCCTCGCGGACGTACTTCGCGATCACGCGGGGGAACGTGCCGTACGCCCTCGGGTGGGAGCTCTCGGTCGTCGCGGGATTGGACGGGGATGCGTCGGTGTCCACCATGACCCAGTCCCGGCGGAACGCCGCCCACTTCTGCTCCTCGTTCATCGTGAGCGGGTTCACGCTCACGCCTCCGGCCTGCACCAGGGCGAAGAACGCCGTCCAGGCGTCGGTGCCCAGCACGCGCGCGGCGCCCGCCACCGACTCGCCCACCACCCGCTTGTCGATCGAGTCCGAGGCGGAGACGATCAGGACGTTGTCCCAGTTGCTGCCCGCGTGCCGGTACCAGTTCTCCCAGTCCGACGTCGTCTCGATCTCGCTCCGGAGCTCGCGGCGGACGGACGGGTCGGAGAGCGATTCCCGTAGCGCGCGCGATCCCTGGGTGAAGTGCCGCGGATGGACGAGCGCGCTGATGCCGAGGCCGTTGCGCAGGTACGGATAGATGTCGGCCGTGACATCGTGGCCCTCGGCGCGCGCCGAGTCGATCAGGGCCAGGGCCTGGTCCATGAGGGGCCAGTTGTCCTTCCCGGCGGCCTTCAGGTGGTAGATGTGGACGGGCACGCCCGCCCGAGCGCCGATGGTGAGCGCCTCGTGTATCGCTTCGAGGAGCCCGCCGCTCTCGTTGCGCATGTGGGTGAAGTAGACCCCGCCGTACGCTCCGGCCACCTTGGCCAGCTCGACGAGCTCCTCGGTGGAGGCGTACGTCGCGGGCGGGTAGATGAGCGCCGTGGACAGCCCCACCGCGCCGTCCTCCATGGCCCGGCGCACGTGCTCCCGCATCTCGTCGAGCTGCTCCGGGGTGGGCTGGGCGTCGGTGTCGCCCAGAACGACCCGGCGGACCTGGGTGGCACCCACGTTGTGGATGACGTTCAGCGGGATCCCGTAGCGCTCCATGATCTCGCAGTATTCGTCCAGCGTCTCCCATTGGAGCGTGTCGGTGCCGATGACCGTGGGGCGCCGCGTGCTGTCGGCCCCCTGGGGAGCAGGAGAGCTCCCCTCTCCGGACAGGTACGTGGTGATCCCCTGGCGGAGCTTGCTCTCCGCGCTGGGCGGATCGGTGATGAGCACGAGGCTGGCTTGCCCCATCATGTCCACGAAGCCGGGCGCCACCACACGGTCCGCCGCGTCGATGACGCGCTGGGCGTTGAAGCCCTCCAGGTCGCCGATGGCGGCGATGCGGTCCCCGGTGATGCCGATGTCCGCCCGGTACCACGGGTTCCCCGCTCCGTCCACCACGCGGGCGTGGGTGATGAGGACGTCGAAGGGGAGCTTGGCACCCGGGTCGGGAACGACCTCGGGAGCGCAGGAGAGGGCCACGAGCGCGAGGAGCGCCAGCGTCGGGAGCGGAAGTCGGCGGGGCATGGGCTACACCAGAGGTTGCCGGGGGGGCCGGGGGGGAGAACGTGCCGCCCGGGTGGGGGTGGGGCAAGGGCGGGGATGGCGGCCCGGGTCGGCCAGGGCCATCCTGGTGCAGGGAGGCGCGCCATGAAACGGAAGCCCCACGGCATCTTCTGCCTCGAGGACGATTGGTGGCACGACTTCAATCGCACCTCGACGGTCCAGCCCGTCCTCGCGCTCATCTCCCAGGGAGTGGCCCGGGACGTGCCCCACGTGCACCGGGACGTGGGCACGCGGGAGGAGTTGGTGTACTACCTGAAGCGCTGGCGGCAGAAGGGGGCCGACCAGTACGCCATCCTCTACCTGGCCTTCCACGGCCACGAGGGGGCGATCTTCGTCGGGGACCGCCGCCGCAAGGGCTCCAGGGTGACGCTCGACGACCTGGCGGACATGCTCGGCGACGGGCTCAACGGGCGGATCGTCCACTTCGGGTCCTGCGAGACCATGGGCGTGGACAAGCGCCACATCCGGCGCTTCCTGAACCGCACCGGGCTCGTCGCGGCCGCGGGGTTCAAGAGCGAGGTGGACTGGCTCACGTCCGCGGTGTTCGACGTCCTGCTCTTCGAGGCGATGCTGCGCTACTCCCTCACCCCCCGGGGCGCCCGGGCCACCCGCGCCAGGATGTGGGACCAGTACCGCTCGCTCTGCAACCGGCTGGACTTCCGCATGATCGTGCGCCACGGCCGGCCGGCGGGGTCTTCCCATGGCCCCACGACGGGTAT
>JBFYZE010000092.1:0-6069 GCA_041309665.1 Gemmatimonadales bacterium
GTTGGTGACCGTTCCCGCGACGCGCCAGAGCGAAGCGTCATCGGGGTAGCGGGCCAACTGCGCAGCCAGGGCGTCCAGGTCGCGGCCCACGATGTGGGCGAAGTCGGCACCCAGGGAGCTCGTCATTCCTCCACCTCCGTTCGCAGGTCGCGGCGGGGCCGGCCCTCCTGGCACGGATCCAGCAGCACGCAAAGATACGGGGGGCGCCGCGGGGGGGCACGCCTCGGGTGTCCCGCCCCGCCGGCGCCGGCTATGTTGCCCCCGCAACCTCCCCTCAAGGAGCGCTCACGGGCATGTCCTCCGACGTCGGGGCCTGGCTCCAGGCCCTCACCCCCCACCTCGACCCGCTCCGCCTGGAGCGGTGTGTACCGCTCGCACCCCTCACCACCTTCCGGATCGGGGGTCCGGCGGAGTTGCTCTACCGCGCCCGCACCTCCGACGAGCTGGCCACGGCGGTGCAGGCGTGCCGGGGCGGGGGCGTGCCGTGCTTCCTCCTCGGGAAGGGGGCGAACATCCTGGTGGGGGACCGGGGCTTCCCGGGGCTGGTGATCCGGAGCGAGGTGGCGGGCGTGGCGTTCCTGGAGGGCCACCGCGTGCAGGCCGGGGCGGGCGCGGCCATCTACCCCGACCTCATCGACGCCACCGTCGCCCGGGGGTTGGGCGGGCTCCACCACTTCGTGGGGATCCCCAGTACCGTGGGCGGGGCGCTCTGGCAGAACCTCCACTTCCTCGCTCCCGCCCCGGCGCGGGAGCGGACCGTCTACATCGAAGAGGTCCTGGAGGAGGCCGAGATCCTCACGCAGGAGGGAGAGCGGACGACGGTGGGCGTCGACTACTTCGGGTTCGGCTACGACGAGAGCGTCCTGCACCACCGCCCGGACGTGGTCCTGTCCGCGACCTTCCGCCTGACCCCGGCCCCGGTGGAGGAGCTCCGCACCGTGATCCGGGAGAACCTGGCATGGCGCGACGACCGCCACCCCGACCTGTGGCTGTACCCCTCGGCGGGATCGGTCTTCCGGAAGATCGAAGGGATCGGGGCCGGAAGACTCATCGACCAGTGCGGCCTCAAGGGACGGGTCCACGGCGGCGCCGGGATCTTCCACAAGCACGCCAACATCATCGTGAACCTGGGAGGCGCCACCGCCGCGGACGTGCGCGCCCTCATGGAGCTGGCCCAGGAGACGGTGGAGCGGGAGACCGGGCACCGGCTCGTCCCCGAGATCGGCTTGATCGGGTCGTTCTAGCCGGCCGCTGGAGGGTCAGCCCTCCGAGGCCCCTGCGGCGCTCAGAACGGGCTCTCGATCTCGCTCAGGAGCGGGAGGGTCAGGTCCCGGCGGGAGAGCACCGGGTCGGCGAGCGGCCATGCCACGCCGATCCCCGGGTCGTCCCAGCGCACGCCCCGGTCCAGCTCCGCCCGGTGCTCGGCGGTGACCTTGTAGGCCATGTCCGCGCCGTCGCCGAGCACGGCGTATCCGTGGGCGAACCCCGGGGGGATCCAGAGAAGCTCGCCGGTGTCCGCCGAGAGCTCCCATCCCACCCAGCGCCCGAAGGTGGGCGAGCCGCGGCGCAGGTCCACGGCCACGTCGAACACCGCGCCGCGCACCACCTGCACCAGCTTCCCCTGGGCGTGGGGCGGGAGCTGGTAGTGGAGCCCCCGGAGCACGCGGGCCCCGGAGCGCGCCAGGTTGTCCTGGACGAAGGGACCCCGGATCCCGGCCTCGTCGAAAGCGCTCGCCCTGTAGGTCTCGGCGAAGAAGCCGCGGGCGTCGCCGCGGCGCTCGGGCCGGACGACCACCACGTCGGGGATGGCGAGGCGTTCGAAGGCGAAGGACATGGGCGGAAAGCTCGTCGTCGGCGCGCAGGGCGGCAACCGTGGCGCGCCCGTCAGCGGTTCAGCACCGCGAGGAAGATCTGCTCGAGGAGCTCGAGCCGGGCCTCCTCGTCGCGCACCTCCAGGAACCCCTGGAGCCATCCCGCTTCCGCCTGCACGGCCCGAACCAGGGGGAAGGAGAGCTCGGAGGTCGTGTCCAGCGTGGCGAGCCTGTCCGGCTCCTCGCCGAGCTTCTGCAGCACCTCGCGGAGGAGGGCCAGCGCGCGGGCCCTGCGCAGCTCGACCCCCTCCCCGGCCTCACCGTCGACGTACGGAGCGACAAGCGCCTCGTAGAAGGGCTCCTCCGACTCGATGCCGTCCTCGATGTGGAAGCGCTCCAATCCCCGAACCGTCAGGATGGACCGGCCGTCGGGGAGGGGCTCGAACTCCTCGATGCGGGCCACGCACCCTACCCGCCCCTCCTCGCACAGGAAGGGTCCCTGCCGGTCGGCGTCGTGGTGGAGGAGCCCGAAGCACCGGTCCCCTTCCAGGCACCGGGCCACCATGCGCCGGTATCGGGGCTCGAAGACGTGCAGGGGCATGGATGCCGTGGGGAAGAGCACGACCGGGAGGGGAAAGAGCGGGAGGCGGAACTTGGCCTGGGGGTCCACGGCGGCGCTCCAGGTCACCGTGCGGCTGCACCCCGGCTCGCGCCGTGGGGGTCCCGGTGGTCGTCGTCCAGCACGACGCGGCGCAGCTCCCTCCCGAAGCGGCTCCGCACGCGCGCCAGGAGGAGGAGCGCGACGAGCGCGATCCCCAGGGCCAGGCCGATCCAGATGCCACGGGGGCCAAGCGCGGTGCGGAACCCCAGCGCCGCGCTCACCGGGAGGCCGATCCCCCAGAACCCGACCAGGTTCAGCACCATGGGGAGGCGGGTGTCCGCCACGCTCCGGAGCACGCCGAGCGCCACCACCTGCATCCCGTCGAAGACCTGGAAGACGCCGGCGATGGGGATGAGCGTCGCCGTGAGGGCCACCACCGAGGCGTCGGCGGAGTAGATCCCCGCCAGCGGGGCCGGGGCCAACAGGAACACGACGGCCGTGAGGCCCATGAACCCCACGCCCACGACGAGCGCCCCTCCGGCCGCCCGGCGGGCCCCCGGCGCGTCCCCCCTCCCCACCGCCTGGCCGACCAGCACCGTGGCCGCCTGCGCCACGCCCAGGGGGACCATGAACGTCAGGGACGCGAGGTTCAGCGCCACCTGGTGGCTGGCCATGGGGATCGTCCCCATGAGCCCCATGAGGAGGCCTGCCGCACCGAACACGCCGAACTCCAGGAGCTGCTGGCCGCCGATGGGCGCCCCCAGCCGCAGGAAGCGCCCCAGGGGCCCGGCGGCCAGCGCCTCCCTCCGGAAGGGCCGGAGGTACCCGCCCAGGAGGGGCCAGGTCACGGCGAGGAGCATCAGCGCCATGAACCACCGGGAGAGGCTCGTCGCCCACCCGGAGCCCACAGCGCCCAGGGCCGGGAACCCCAGGTTCCCGTAGATGAGGACCCAGTTGAAGAAGACGTTGGCCACGTTCCCCAGGAGCACCACCACGAGGAGGGGAAGCACCCTCCCCATGGACTGCAGGCTCAGCCGGAGCACGTGGAAGACGTAGAACGGGAGCACGCCCGGGATGGACACCAGGGCGTACCCCGCGGCCACAGGGACCACGTCGGCGGGCTGCCCCAGGAGGCGGAGGAGGGGGCCGGCGGGGAGGAGGAGGAGGACGGCGAGGACGGTGAGCGCCAAGGCCAGGACGCCGCCCCGCTGGAGGCCGCGTGCGACCGCCACCCCGTCTCCCGCGCCCACGGCCTGGGAGATGACGGGGTCGAGGCCGAAGAGCACGCCCATGCCGAAGACCACGGCGCCGAAGAAGTACAGGTTCCCGAGCGCCACGGCGGCCAGATCGGTCGGGGAGACCCGCCCCACCATGATCGTGTCCGCCACCCCCATGGTCATCGTGCTCACCGTCACCAGGGCGACGGGGAAGGCCAGGCGGACGAGGGCGTCCAGGTCGACGCGAGCGGGGACGAAGCTCGCCACCGACCCCGGAACGGGCGCGGGCGGGTGGGTCACGGGGCGGCGCACCCCTCCGTGGTCCGGGTGTCGGAGAGGTGGATGATCCTCCAGCCGTCGGGAGTGAGGACGAGGAGGACGTGGTCCACCCCGCAGTGGGAGAGAGCGCCGTCCACGAAGAGGTCGTAGCGCGTCCACACCGACGCCAGGGCGTCGCTCACGTCCACCCGGGTGTCGTGGATGCGCTCGTCCAATTCCCGCGTGGAGGAGGCCACCCCCAGGATCCAGCGCTCCACGGGCACCACGCTGGCCACCGGCACGCCGTCGCGGACCGCGGTGGTGACCAGGCGCGCCTCGGGGTGCATGAGCCCCTGCATCGCGCCGGCGTCCTTGGCCTTCATGAGCCGGAAGAGCTCGGCCACCACCTCCCCGGGCCCGAGCGGCTCCTGCGCAGCGGCAGGGGCCGGGGCCAGGGCCACGAGGCAGAGCGCCAGCGTCGAGAGCGTCTTCATGTCTCCTCCGGTGTGGGGCGCCCCGGCCCTTGCCGCCGGGGCGCGGCGTGCCCGAAGATAGCCGCCGGTCATCCCCTGCCAAGCGCCCCGGAAGCCGTGCCGAGCGACCCCGCCGCCGCCTCGATCAGCTAGCGCCTCGCAGCGCCCTTCCCCGTGGGGATGGGGATCATCGCCTCCGCCAGGGAGTGGAGCTCGAGGATCCGGTGCCACGCGCGCAGCACCCACGCGCCGAGCCCCGTGAACAGGAGCGCGGTCACCACCGGGATCACCCCTCCGCCCACGGCAAGGCCCCGCAGGCCGAGCCACCCCAGCACCCAGACGCCGAAGGCCACCGGGACGACCCATGCGGGCCCGGCCAGGGACATCCACGCCCCGGGAGACCTCCCGAAGGACCGCTCCACGACCCGGAGCGCGTGCACGAGCATGGCACCCGCCGACAGGGGCGCCCCCAGGGCCAGGACGAGCCCGCCGCTTCCCCAGACCAGCTTCCCCACGCCCACGAGGAAGAGGAGGGCCAGGGGCACGAAGCCCCGCCCCAGGCGGGCGGCGGCCAGCCGCTGGATGGCGCGCCCGACGGTCTGGGCGGCCTCGCTGGAGTTGGTGGGCGGTGTGGGCTTGGGCATGTCAGGCACTCTTCAGTCCCGGGGGAACCACGGCACGAACGCGGAGGTCCGCCGGACGTACTCGGCATATCCCGGCCGTCCCTTCGCCAGCGACCGCTCCAGGAGGGCCACGCCGGAGACCTTCACGAGCAGGAAGGTCATCACCGCGGGCCCCGCCACCGTCCAGGGGGCGCCCGCTCCCACGGAGAGCAGGTACAGCCCCCACCAGAGGAGCGCATCTCCGAAGTAGTTCGGGTGGCGGCTGTAGCGCCAGAGCCCCCGGTCCAGGACCTTGCCCCGGTTGGTGGGGTCCGAGCGGAACCGGGCGAGCTGGGCGTCGGCCACCGCCTCCGTGAGGAAGCCCGCCGCGAAGAGCGCTGTCCCCACCAGGTCCCAGGCACCCAGGGGCGAGCGTCCCACCACCGCCCCCAGGAGCGGGAGCGAGACGACCCAGAGGAGGAGGGCCTGAAGCCAGAACACCGTGCCCAGGCTCACCCACCAGAAGCGCTCGCCATGGCCCGCGCGCATGGCGGCGTAGCGCGGATCCTCCCCATGGGATCGGTTACGGCGCAGGAGGTGGAGGCCCAGGCGGGCGGCCCACGCGGCGACGAGGCCCCCGGCCAGGAGCCCCCTTGGCGTGGCCTCCGCGTGCGCCCAGAGGTAGGCTGCCGCCACGAGGAGGAAGCCCGGGCCCCAGAACGGGTCGACGATGCTGGCGTCGCGGAGGCGCACGCTCACGACCCAGAGGAGGGTGAACGCGGCGGCCAGGGCGCCGAGGCCGACCAGGGCGACGTGAAGGTTGTGCATGGGCCAGGGTACGCCTCAGCGCCGCGAAGGTTGCGCGCATTGACGCTCCGCCGGGGGCACGTAGAATGACAACCCGTCGGACGGAACCGGCCCCCCCCTGTGACGTCCCGACCCGGAGGGATCATGACGCGCACCCCTCGGCCGAGAGCGACGCTCCCCTGTCCGGTCGCAGCGGCCCTCGCCCTCGTCCTCGCGCCCCTGGCCTGCGAGCCGCCCGGCTCCGGCGGGCCCGCCTCCGGGGCCACCGCCGCCTGGTCCCTGGACACCGTCCCCGAGCTC
>JBFYZE010000093.1:0-5847 GCA_041309665.1 Gemmatimonadales bacterium
GTTCAGGGTGCTGCGCACGCCGCCGCTCCTCGGGCGCACCTTGGTGGAGGACGACGGCGGTGCCCGGCCCTCGCAGGTGGTGGTCCTGAGCCACGACTTCTGGCAGCGGCGCTTCGGAGGCGACTCCACCGTGGTGGGTCGCCGCATCGCCCTGGGGATGGAGATCTCTGCGGAGCCCGTCCGAGCCGAGGTCGTGGGCGTCATGCCTCCAGGCTTCGGGTACCCGGATTCGGGCGTGCAGCTCTGGGGGCCCCTGCCCCTCGATCCGGCCCGGACGTGGAGGGGCGGTCACTGGTTCGACATGCTCGGGCGCCTGGGCCGCGGCGTCACGTTCGAGGAGGCCAAGGGGGAGATGGCGGCCATCATGGAGCAGTGGGCCGTCACGTACCCCGACCATCACGTGGGGCACGGGCTGCAGATGCGGCCCCTCCTGGAAGAAGAGGTGGGCGAGGCCCGCTCGGCCCTCCTCCTGTTGATGGGCTCGGTGGCCGTCGTCCTCCTCATCGCCTGCGCCAACGTGGCGTCCCTTCTTCTGGCGCGGGGCGAAGGGCGGCGCCGTGAAGTGGCGGTGCGGAGCGCCCTGGGGGCCGGAAGGGGGCGGCTGATCCAGCACGTCATGGCCGAGAGCCTCCTCCTGGCGGTGGCAGGGGGCGTTCTCGGACTCGTGCTGGCCTGGCTCGGGGTCAAGGGTCTCCTCCTCATGGAGGCGGGAACCATCCCCAGGGTCGAGGAGATCGGCCTGGACGCGAGGGCGCTGGCGTTCACGGGGGGCGTGGTCCTCCTCACCACCCTCCTCTTCGGGCTGGCTCCCGCCCTGAGGGAGTCCCGCACGGTGGCAGCGGATACACTGCGGGATGCCGCACTCCGCTCCACCGCGTCGCCGGGCCGGCTCCGCTTCCGCCGGGGGATCGTGGTCTTCGAGGTGGCGCTGAGCGTCATGCTGGTCGTGGCCGGGGGGCTCATGGTGCGGAGCTTCCGGGCTCTCCTGCAGGAGGACCCGGGCTTCGACGAGCGCGAGCTGCTGTTCGCGCAGTTCACGCTTCCCGCCGCGGAGTACGAGCCCGAGGAAGCGGCGCTGTTCTACGACGGTCTCGTGGCCCGGGCGCGGGCGCTTCCGGGTGTGGAGGCGGCAACCCTCATGTCCCGTCCGCCGCTCCTCTGGGAGGACCAGAACGGGCGCTTCCACATCGAGGGGAGGCCTGCGGCGCCCACCGCTCCCTCGTGCTGCATGGCCAGCTTCCTCCACGTGGGGGAGGGCATGTTCGAGACGCTGGGGGTCCCGCTCCTGAGCGGACGGCTCTTCGGCCCCGACGACCACCGTGTCGAATCGCCGGGGGTGGCGGTGGTGGACCAGGCCACGGCGGAGCGGTGGTGGCCCGGGGAGGACCCCATCGGCCAGCGGCTCAACATCTCCGCCGGGGATGAGCCTTGGTACGAAGTGGTGGGCGTGGTGGGCAACGTGACGTACGACGGGCCCGGCGTGGTCTGGCCGACGTTCTACATGCCCTTCGCGCAGACGGCGCGGACGGCACCGTTCGCCACCCATTCCAGCTACCTGGTCCTCCGCACGGCGCGGGACCCGAGCGCCGCCGTGCCCGGGCTGCGCCAGATCGTCAGGGAGATGGATCCCGGCCTGGCCATCGCCAGGACCTTCACCATGGAGGAGGTGATGGGACGGGCCGTGGCCCGGCCGCGCTTCATCCTCAGCCTCATGGGGCTCTTCGCCGTGTTGGCCCTGGCGCTGGCGGACATCGGGATCTACGGCGTCATGGCGTACGGCGTGGCGCTGCAGAGGAGCGAGATCGGGATCCGCCGTGCGCTGGGCGCCGAGGAATGGGAGGTGTTGGGGATGGTGCTCCGCCAGGGGCTGATGCTCGCGGGGACGGGGATGGCCCTGGGGCTCGTCGGAGCCTTCGCCGGCACGCGGATCCTGGAGCGCTTCCTCCACGAGGTGAGCCCCACCGACCCCCTCACCTTCGCCGTGGTGGCGGTGGGTGTGGTGGCGGTGGCGCTGCTGGCCTCCTGGCTTCCCGCCCGGCACGCCGGGGGCGTGGACCCGCTCGAGGCGTTGAGGGTGGGGTGAGGGGGTCGGCCACCCCTCCAACCCGGACGCTGCTTCCTATCCCTCCAGCGCGAACGCCGCCGCCGCCTCGGCGTGGATGAGCGCGGTGTCGAAGAGGGGCACCGTCGCGTCCCCGGGCTTCAGGAGGAGCCCGATCTCCGTGCACCCCAGGATCACGCCCTCGGCGCCCGCGGCGACGAGGTCCGCCACGATCCTCCGGTACTCCTCCCGGGATCCGTCCAGGATCTTGCCCAGCACCAGCTCCTCGTAGATGACCCGGTGTACGACCGCGCGGTCCTCCGCCGGCGGGACCAGGACTGCGAGGCCGTGACGCTCCTCCAGGCGCCCCCGGTAGAAGGGCTCCTCCATGGTGAAGCGGGTCCCCAGGAGCCCCACGCGCCGCATCCCCGCGGATAGGATGCGCTCGGCGGTGGCGTCGGCGATGTGGAGGAGGGGGATGGAGACGGCGGCTTCCATGGCCGGCGCCACCAGGTGCATGGTGTTCGTGCACAGGACCAGGAAATCGGCCCCCGCGTTCTCGAGGGTGATGGCGTCGCGGGCGAGCATGTCCCCCAGCTCGTCCCACCGCCCCTGGTGCTGCAGGACCTCGATCTCCTGGAAGTCCACGCTCAGCAGGAGGACCCGGGCGGAGTGGAGCCCGCCAAGCCGGCGCCCCACCTCCCGGTTCAGCACCTGGTAATAGGGGACGGTGGATTCCCAGCTCATCCCGCCCAGCAGCCCGACGGTCTTCATGGCTCGCCACTCCCCTCGCAGGCGGAGGAACGCTGCTCCCACAGCAAGGTAGCCCTCGTCGGCGAGGCGACGCCACGGGGTCGGCGTGTAGCTTAACCTTATCCCGGAATCCGGGCTCTATTGTATCCGTGTCTGTCTCCCATCCGGAGCCGATGCACCGTGCACACGCGACAAGCCCCAGGCCGCAGGTGTCCCCGTCCCGCGGGGATCGGGCCCTTCCCGGTCGTCCTCCCGCTCGTTCTCCTGGCCGCGGCCGGGGCCTCCCCCTCGGCGGCCGCCGCCCAGGAGCGGCCCCTGGACCTGGAGGCCTCCGTCCGGCTGGCGCTGGAGGCCAACCCGGACTTCCAGTCCAGGCGAGCCGCCCTGGAAGCGACCCGGGCGGAGGTGAGAGGAGCGCGCTCGGGCCGATACCCTACCGTGGGACTGTCCGGCTCCGCGGCCCGGTACGAGAACGGAGACGCCGGCGCCATGGACCGCCACGAGGTGGGCGTGGGACTCCGTCAGGTCCTCTATCAGGGCGGGAGGGTCGGCGCCGGCGTGGACGCGGCCGAGGCGGTGCTGGAGGCGGACGAGGGGGTGCTGCGAGCGGCCCGCGCCGACCTGGTCCTGGCGGTGCGGCAGAGCTGGTACAGGGCGGCGCAGGGTGAGCGGCTGGTGCGCTCCGCGGAGGAAGGGCTGGCCCGGAGCCGGCTGAATCTGGAATACGCCGAGGCCCAGCTCGCGGCGGGGCTGGGAACCCGCCCCGACGTTCTCCGCGCCCGGGTGGACGTGTCCGCAGCCCAGCTCGAGCTCACCCGTGCGAGCAACGCCAGGGAGAGCGCCCGCGCCGTGCTGAACACCCTGATGGGCCAGCCTCCCTCCGCATCCCTCGCGTTGGCGGCGGAGGATCCCGAAGCGGCGCTCCCGGAGCTCGCGTCCTGGGAGGATCTGTTGGCCGCAGCGTTGGACTCGAGGGAGGAGCTGCGCTCAGCGCGGGCGCGCACGGCCCGCCAGGAGGCGTTGGTGAGGTTGGCTCGAGGCTCGTACCTGCCCTCGGTCACAGCCGACGCCGGCGTGAGCCGGGGGGCCATGGCCTCCCAGGACGCCGAGAAGAGCTGGTCGCTGGGCGTGGCCTTCTCGCTCCCGCTCTTCGACGGCTTCTCGCGCTCCGCGGACGTGCAGGCGCAGCGGGCTCGGCTGGACGCCGCCCGCTTCGACGAAGCGGCGGTGGCACAGGGGGTGGAGGCGGAGGTGTGGCAGGCCTGGCTCGACGAGGAGGAGTCGGCCCGGAGGCTCGAGAACGCCCGAGCGCTCTTCGCGGCGGCCTTGGAGAACCTGGAGGCGGCCCAGGAAAGCTATCGGCAGGGACTGGGATCCATGATCGCCCTCGTGGACGCGCGCACCGAGTTCACCGGGGCCGAGCAGGCCCTCATCCAGGCGGTGTACGACCGGCGCATCGCCCGGGCCGTCCTGGAGCGCGTGGTGGAGGGCGACATCTTCGGCATGGAGCGGCCATGAAGCGGACGGCTTGGGCAGGTGGAGCGGTGGCGGTGGTCCTGGGCGTGGCGGGATGGCTTGCGCTGACGCCCCGAGGGGAGAGAGAGGACGGAGCCCTCCAGACGCACACCGTCGGGCGCCGCGACATCAGCGCCACCGTCATGGCCACGGGGGTGGTGCGGCCCATGGTGGGGGCCGAGGTGAAGGTGGGGTCCCGGGTGTCCGGCGTGGTGTCCCGCCTCCGGGCCAACATCGGCGACCTGGTGGACGCCGGCGCGGTCATCGCCGAGATCGACGACGCGGAGTTCCGGGCCCGGGTGGCCCAGAACGAGGCGTCCCTGACCAAGGCCAAGGCCGAGGCGGAGCTGGCGCGGACGAACCTGGAGCGCCTCCAGACCATGGTGGACCGGGAGTTCGTCTCCCGCCAGCAACTGGACGCCGCCTCGAGCGCCCTCCAGGTGGCCGGGTCCCAGGTGAAGGTGGCCGAGGCCAACCTGGAGTCGGCCCGCATCCAGCTCTCGTACACCCGCATCACCGCGCCCATCGCCGGGGTGGTGGCTTCCGTCGCCACGCAGGAGGGCGAGACCGTGGCAGCGAGCTTCAGTGCGCCGACGTTCGTGAACATCATCGACCTGGACCGTCTCGAGGTGCAGGCGTACGTGGACGAGACGGACATCGGCCGCATACGGGAGGGTCAGCAGGCCCGCTTCTCCGTGGACAGCTATCCCGCCGAGGAGTTCGAAGGAGAAGTGGTCGCCATCTACCCGAAGGCGGTGATCCAGGACAACGTCGTGAACTATGTGGTGACGGTGCGCATCACGGACCGGAAGGGACAGACGCTCCGCCCCGAGATGACCGCGGCGGTCACCATCGTGTTGGAGCCGCGCGCCGGCGTCCTGGCCGTCCCCGCCTCGGCGGTGGGGCGGGAACGGTCGGAGCGCTACGTGACGGTGCTGGAGGGCGACGCCCCGGTCCGGCGGGCCGTGCGGGTGGGTTGGACCCAGGGAGGTTGGACGGAGATCACCGATGGGCTGGCAGAAGGCGAGCGCATCGTCCTGACCGAAGGCTGAGGAACACGACATGAAGAGAACGGTGATCGAGGCCCGGGACCTGACCCGGACCTACCAGAAGGACGGAACGGTCGGGGTGCAGGCCCTCGGCGGCGTGAGCCTGGCGATCCAGGAAGGGGACTTCGTCGCGTTGGTGGGAGCCTCTGGGTCCGGGAAGAGCACGCTCATGAACCTCCTGGGATGCCTGGACCGCCCCACGTCCGGCAGCGTGATCCTGGACGGGATGGAGGTGAGCCGCCTGGACGAGGACGCGCTGGCGGAGGTGAGGAGCAAGAAGCTCGGATTCGTGTTCCAGAGCTTCAACCTCCTTCCCCGGACCTCGGCGCTGGAGAACGTCCAGCTCCCCCTCCTCTACACCGACCGCCCGGACCTGGTGGGCCCGGCCCGGGCCGCCCTGGAGGTGGTGGGGTTCCCCCGGGACCGCCATGACCACCACCCCGGCGAGCTCTCCGGGGGGCAGCAGCAGCGGGTGGCCATCGCCCGGGC
>JBFYZE010000094.1:0-10621 GCA_041309665.1 Gemmatimonadales bacterium
CCCCGGCGGCGCCGGAGGGCTCCGGCGCCGCCGGGGACGGGATCAGCGAGCCACGGGGATCGTCAGGTCCGGCAGGGGCGTGTCGGCGGTGTGCGGCGGCAGGATCGGGTGCTCCACGACGGGCTGCTCTCCCGTGAGGGTGCGCAGGAACGCCACGATGGCGTCCACCTCCCCGCCGCTGAGCACGGCCCCGAGCTGGGCGTTGCTCATGAGGGCGACCGCGTCCGCCAGGCTCCACACCTTTCCCGAGTGGAAGTAGGGAGGAGTGAGGGCCACGTTCCTCAGCGACGGCGCCCGGAACACGTACTGGTCCGACTCGGTGTTCGTCACCTGGTAGCGCCCCTTGTCCCCCGGCGGGAGGATGTCGGCGTCGGGGCGCTGCACCACGCCGAAGGGGAAGTAGCCCTGGCCGCCCAGGTTGATCCCGCTGTGGCATGCGGCGCATCCCTTCTGGACGAAGGTGCGCACGCCCTCCACCTCCTGCGTCGCCAGGGCCGACACGTCTCCGCCCAGGTACCGGTCGAAGGGGGAGCCCGGCGTGCGCAGCGTGGCCTCGAAGGCCTCGATGGCCGCGGCCATGTTGTCGAACGTCACCGGGTCGGCCTCGCCGGGGAACGCGGCGGCGAAGAGCGCCACGTACTCGGGGATGCTCTTCAAGGTGGCCACCACCCGGTCGGGCTGGTTGTTCATCTCCACCGAAGCCTGCACCGGCCCCTTCGCCTGCTCCTTGAGATCCTCGGCGCGGCCGTCCCAGAACTGGGCGATGTTGTAGACGGCGTTGAGCACCGTGGGGGCGTTGCGCGGTCCCTTCTGCCAGCCGTGCCCCACCGACGTCTCCATGAGGTCCACGCCGCCGAGGCCCAGGTTGTGACAGGTGTTGCACGAGATGAGCCAGCTGGAGGACAGGCGCGGCTCGAAGTAGAGGAGCCTCCCCAGCTCGATCTTCTCCGGGGTGATGGGGTTCCCAGGCAGGTCCGGCAGCTCCGCCGGGATGACGGCGAAGAGCCCCACCGGAATCCCCTCGGGCGGCGTGGCCTCCGCGGACGACGTGGTCTCCGAGGGGGGCGGCGCCTCCTGGGCGCATCCACCCAGGATGGCCAGGACGACGAGCGTCCCAGGGAAGTGGCGGCGACACGCGGGCATGGTGGTACTCCCTCCTGAGGGTCGGGCCGGTCCGCCCGCTGGCGGCCGGCATCCTCCATGCTACAGGGGGGTACCCGATCCTGTCTGTCGGACCCTGGCCGACTCACATGTCGGGGGACCCCCTCCCGCTTGTGGCCGAAGGTACCACCCTGTCACCCTGCGACCGGGCGGCGCTAGACTATCCGCCGTCGTGCACAATCCCTCCAGGCCGTCACCGACCGGCACCTCAGGAGGCTGGAGCTGCCCAGATGAAGAACGTCCGACCCACCATCGTCCGCCTGCTGTCCTCCATGGCCAGCACGCGGGAGATCCAGCTCTACCTGAAGCGCTTCTCCCAGCTCGACGCCGACCGCTTCGCCGTGGTGAAGGTCGGCGGCGCCATCCTCAGGGACGAGCTGGATGCCCTGGTGTCGTCGCTGGCATTCCTCCAGCAGGTGGGCCTCACCCCCATCGTCATCCACGGCGCCGGCCCCCAGCTCGACGAGGACATGAAGGCGGCGGGGTTGGAGAAGAAGGTCGTGGACGGCCTGCGCTACACATCTCCGGAGGTCCTGGCGGTGGTGCGCCGCGTGACGCAGCGGGAGAACCTCAGGCTCGTGGAGGCCCTCCAGGGCGTGGGCGTGCGCGCCACGTCCATCCTGTCGGGCACCTTCGAGGCCCAGCTGCTGGACCAGGAGAAGTACGGCCTGGTGGGGAAGGTGGTGCGCGTGGACATCGAGGCCATCGAAGCGGCCGTCGGAGCCGACTCCATCCCCGTCATCGCCTCCCTGGGCGAGACCGCGGGGGGTCAGATCCTCAACGTGAATGCGGACTGGGCCGCCAACGAGCTGGTGAAGAGGATGCAGCCGTACAAGATCATCTTTCTCACGGGGACGGGCGGCATCCTGGACGAGCGCGGGAAGCTCATCGAGTCCATCAGCCTGTGCACCCAGTACGAGCACCTCATGCGCCAGCCCTGGCTCCACTCGGGGATGCGCGTGAAGCTCGAGCAGATCCACGACCTGCTCATGGACCTTCCACCGTCGAGCTCCCTGTCCATCACCACGCCCGACGAGATGGCCAAGGAGCTCTTCACCCACCGGGGGTCGGGCACGCTGGTGCGCCGCGGCGAGCAGATCTGGTCGTTCCCCACCTGGGACGGTGTGGACCTGGAGCGCCTGCGCGCCCTCATCGAGTCGAGCTTCGGGCGCCGGCTGGCCGCCGACTACTTCGAGACCACCGAGCCGCTCATGGTCTACGTGAGCGAGCACTACCGGGCTGCCATCGTGCTGCTCAGGCACGGCGACCTCACGTACATGGACAAGTTCACCGTGGTGGAGGAGGCACAGGGAGAGGGGCTGGGCCGGGCCATGTGGGACGTCATGCGCGAGGACAACCCGCGCCTCTTCTGGCGCTCGAGAAGGGGGAACGCCGCCAACGAGTTCTACTTCGCCAACGCCGAGGGCGCCCGCAAGGAGCCGGAGTGGACGGTGTTCTGGTACGGCATCACCGATTGGGACGAGATCCGCGCCGCCGTGGCGTGGGCCCTGGCGAAGAAGCCGACGCTGGAGGGGTGACCACGCCGTGAAGATCTGGGTGGACGCGGACGCGGCGCCCCGGGACGTGAAGGACATCGTGGCCCGCGCCGCCCTGCGCCTCGAGCTCGCCGCGGTGCTCGTGGCGAACCAGAGGCTCGAGACGCCGGCGAACAACCGCTTCGTCACCGCGACCAGGGTGCAGGGTGGGCCGGACGTGGCTGACGACCACATCGCCGAGCAGGCCCAGCCCGGGGACCTGGCCGTCACCGCGGACATCCCGCTCGCGGCGCGCCTCGTGGAGAAGGGTGTGCGGGTCATCGATCCCCGGGGGGCCGAGTACACGCACGAGAACATCGGGGAGCGGCTCTCGGTGCGGGACTTCATGGACCAACTCCGCTCCACGGGCGTGGAGACGGGCGGCCCGGCCGCCTACGGCCAGAAGGAGAAGCAGGCCTTCGCGGCGGCGCTGGACCGCGCCCTCGCGAAGCTCCTGCGCGCGCGCTGATCAGCCTCCGACGCGGCCCTTACGCTCCACCAGGGCCGCGCCCCGGATCCCCGCGCTGTCGATCAGCGCCCGCATGGTGACCGCTTCGGCCTCGTTGGCGTAGGCCCCCGCGTACACGCGGTGGACCCGGGACCCGTCGTCCCGCTCCACCACCAGGACGTAGGCGGGCACACCCGAGCGGGCAAGCTCCGCGACCGACGTCGACGCGCGTGCCGCGTCGTCGAAGTCCTGGAGGGAGAACGCCAGCGGCGCCTCGCGCGCCAGCCACGTCCCCGCCGGCTGCCCGGTGGCCTGGCCCAGCGGCTCGCGGATCCGCGCGAGCTCCTCACGGTCCGCGGCCAGCCCGCCGAGGACCCGATAGAGGGTCCGGCCGTCGGAGACGATGGGAGCGATGACGAACGCCTGGTCAGGGGCCCGGCGGCGGAGCCGCTCCACCAGCGAGCGCGCCGCGTCCATGGTTCCCAGGGCGGCCATGGACCAGGAGTACCGCTGATGCGGGGCTCGGGTCTCGGGCACCGCGGCGCGGGGCGCTCCGCCCGCGCTGTCCAGCACCTGGCCCGAGTCCCCGGGGAGGGCCGCCCCCGGCGTCGCGACGCCTGCCTCGGACGCGGGCGCCAACCCGGAGGCCGACTCGCCGGCGGGAGGGATGGCGGCCCTGGGAAGCGTGGTGCTGCGCGCTTCGTAGGGAGGCAAGCCCCGGGTCGAGGTCCACACCCACACGGCCCCGGCCACGATGGCCACGCCCACCACGCCGGCCAGGACCCTCAGGGCGACCTTCTTCCTCCGCGCCGAGCGGTAGGCACGCTCGTCCTCGTCGCCGAAACGGTCCCACTCCGCCATCATGATGGGCGGGGTGCCCAGGGGGTCCTGCGGCTCATCCTTCCGGGGCGGCATAGGAGGCCGGGGCGGCAGCGGGGGCCGGGCGGTGGCCTTCGGCCCATCCCTCAGGACGGGTGGATCAGCGATCAGCGGCCGAGGCGCTGGCGGTGCCTCCTCCTTGCGGGGCCGCGGAGGCAGCGGAGGCTGTGCCGCTCGTTGGGCCGGTGGCGTGGGCGCGGGTCGAGTCGGCGGGGACGCTGGCACCCTGGGTTCCGGCGTCCAAAGGGGCAACGGCGCATCCTCGGCCGCAGCGGGCTTGGGCTGCTCGGGCTCCGCCGGGCGGAACACCAGCTTCTTGCCCTGGGCCGGCTTGGGCTCGACCGTGCCGGCCGGCTTGACGACGGGGGCGGACGGCGCCTCGACTGCGGGAGGGGGCCCGGCCGCAGGCACGACCGGCGGCGCTTGTCCCTCCCTGCGCGCGCGGAGGAGGGCGGCGGCCTCGGCCCAGCGGTCCTCGATGCGGGAGGTGGTGGTCCGGCCCTGCCGTGGCTCCGGGGCGTGCTCCCGGGGCGGGCGCTCAGGTACGGGATGGGACGCCGGATGGGGCTCCTCGACAGCCGGCAAGGCGCTCCGCTGCTCCGTGGCGGGATCGCTCACCCGCGCCGGCTGCGCCGGCTCGAGGGGCCGGTGCTGGAGGTGCGCCGGGCCCACGTTCGCCCGGATCCGGTCCTCGTCCTCCTGGAAGAGGGAGGACACCGGCTCACCCTCGCCGGAGAGCACGATGATGTCCGTGCACACCGCAAGCG
Source organism: Gemmatimonadales bacterium (assembly GCA_041309665.1). Lineage (GTDB taxonomy): Bacteria > Gemmatimonadota > Gemmatimonadetes > Longimicrobiales > Gaopeijiaceae > SZUA-318. The sequence goes on from JBFYZE010000094.1 coordinate 4,791, forward strand.
TCCACTCCGCCAGCATCGTCCCCAGCGGCACGTACACGACCAGCACGGATCCGTCCGTCGGCACATGGAGGGAGAGGTCCGCGACGCGGTCCTGAGCCGCCTGGGAGCCCGAGGGAGGCGCGCTTCCCCCCGCGGGGATGAGCCGGAGCCCCGGCACCGGCGTGGGGAGGGCCAGCGGCTGCCAGTCCTCGCCCGCCAGGAGGATCTCGGCCAGGCCCCGCGCGTTGGCCAGCCCCACCGTGAGGTGGAGGATGGGGCGGGCCAGGTCCCCGTCGGCGAGGACGACGCTCAGGCCCCCCTCCGTCCAGCGGCGCGCCAGACCCACGGCCAGGCGGGCCCCCTCGGGCCGCCCCGCCAGCCCGGGCGAGACGCAGAGAGCGACCACACGCCCCCCGCGGGGGCGCTCCGAGAGGAGCCGCACCGAGTGGGTGGCGTCCAGCGGACGCCACGCGGGCATGAATGCCGCCATGTCGGCTCCTGGGGAACCGTGGGGGGCCCTACGGGCCGTATTCGGCTGTAAACATATGTTGTCGTTGTGCCAGAAGAAAAGGCCGACGTTTTCCGGGGCCCCTCGGCAGGACCCGACCGGGTCTCAGTACGTGCCCCGGTCCAGCGCCTTCCCGAGGGCCTCGAGGCCGCCATGGAGGGTCTCGGCGGTGCATCCCACCGAGATGCGGAAGCTCTGGCTGTACCCGAAGAGGCTCCCCGGCACCACGCCCACCTCGAACTCCTCGTGGGCGACGCGCGCGAAGGCGTCGGTGTCGGCGCCGCCCACGAGGCGCGGGAACGCCACCGCGCCTCCTGCAGGACGCACCCATGCGAGTTCGGCCCGGCTCTCCACGAAGGCGGCGAGGGCTGCGAAGTTGGGCTCCAGGATGCCGCGGGCCCGTGCCAGGAGGCGGTCCATCTGGCCAACGGCGACCACCCCCACGCGCTCCACCGGGACGGGCCCGGTCCCCTCCACCAGGTCCCGCACCCGCCTGGCCCGCTCCGTGGTGGCCGGGTCGGCGAGCACCCACCCCAGCCGGAGGCCGGGGAGTCCGTAGGACTTGGAGAGGCTGTTCACAGAGACGAAGGTGTCGCCCAGCGCCGCCGCAGGCGTCGTGTCCACGTCCGGGAGCGCGTCCAGGTAAACCTCGTCCACCACGACCTTGGCGCCCACCGCGTCGGCCAGCGCCCCGACCTCGAGGAGGTCCGACCTTCCGGTGTGCACCCCCGTGGGATCGTGCGGGTTGCTGAGGACGATGGCCCTGGTGTCGTGGGTTAGGGAGCGGGCGAGGTCGTCCGGGTCCAGGGCGAAGCCCCGGTCCCACTCGCGAGCCCAGTCCAGCACCTCTCCCCCCAGGAGCCGGACGGTACCCGCCAGGGGATCGTAGCTCGGCCACTCCACCAGGACCTTGTCGCCGGGGCGGACGAGGGAAGCCAACGCCAGGAACGTGGCGCCGGTGGCGCCATTGGCCGTCGTGACCCGGTCCGGATCCACCTGGAAGCGGCGGGCGAGCGCCTTCAGCAGGGGGCGGTATCCCTCGTCGTTGCGCCCGACCAGGTCCACGGCTTCCACCGCCCCGGGCAGCTCGGCCAGGGCGCAGGGGTGCACGTGGCCCCCGGTCAGGTCCCACCTGGGAGGAGCGTACCGCTTCGACCAGGTCCTGAACGGGGCCCAGCTGTCGGGGTGGTTCCGGCGCTGCATGGGGCCAGGGGTTTCTGCTGGGGGGGAGGGGCGGCTCCGGCCTGGTACCGCATCTCATGGTACACGGGGGTGGGGCGGGCGGCGAGGGGGGGAGGGTGCGGCGGCGGGAGGCCCGGACCGTCACCCCTTCCGCAGGATGTCCTGGATGCGCCGCCTGTCTTCTGAGGTGGCCGAGCCCACGGCGAGCTCCAGGATGCGCCGGGCTCGGGCATCCTGGATCCCGCCCAGCGCGTCGATGGCGCTCATGCGCGCGCCTCCGTCAGGAGCCCGGAGAGCCTCCGCCAGCGGGGCGAGCACTGCTGTCCCCCCGACGCGGCCCAGCTGGGTCACGGCCTCCGCGCTAGGGCCGGAAGAGCCCTGACGCTTCGCAGCCGCCAGGAGGATCTCGAGCGCCTGGGCGTCTCCGAGCATCGCCAGGGATCCCACGACGGCGTAGTAGAGGCGGAGGCGGAGCGAGCCGCTCATCGCCAGCCTCGCCTGAGGGGTGAAGAGCGTCGCCTCAGGACCCAGGACGCCCACGACCTCCTCGGCCACCTCGGCGCTCACCGTCGTCAGGTCGAGCCCGGCCACGCGCGTCTGCAGGTTCCTGAGGACGGGGATCGCGCTCGGATCGCCCAGATCCCCCAGGAGCTCCGCGGCGGCATGCCGCACGTACGCGTAGATATCGGACAGCGCCGAAAACACCACTTCGATATGCTCGCTGCCCGAAGTGGACACCAGCGTTGCGAGCGCCTCCATCTTCACCCTCTGGCCTGAGGATCCCAAGGCCACAGCGCGGATCGCGGGTAGGGCGCGCCGGTCCGCCGGGCGTCCAAGCGCCTTCAGCGCCCTGAGCTTCGCCTGGTCGGGCCCCTCCGCCAGCACCTTGGTCAAGGGCTCGACCGCCGCCGGGCCGATCTGCACGGCGATCCTCACCAGGGCCTCGTCGTATTCCGCCCCGCGCGCCTCCGGATCGGTCATCCCCGCCATGACCGCCTTCAGGGCACCGTCCCCGAGCGAGGCCAGGGCAGCAGCAGCAGTCCCACAGAGGCCGGGCTCCCGCATCGCGATCACCAGTCCGAACGCGTCGCCGTTCTTCCGCAGTTTCTCGACGTTCGGCCCGAACCACAGGAATCCCATGGCCACCTCCCTTCCCATCAAAGGGACCGGGGGCCGGCGGAGGGGGCGGGACGGGGGGTCTCACGCGAACCGTCGGTCCTTGGAGGGCAGGAAGCCTGGACGCGCTCGAGGCGCACCGAGGCTCGATCCAAGATACGTCGACCCGCCGCTCCACGCTCCCGCGCGGCCCCTCGAACCCCCATCCCCCCCGCGGGTACCTCACGCATGACCACGCGGCCCGGTGCACGCCCGCCCGCAGTGGCGGGCCGCTTCTACCCGGACGATCCCCGGAGGTTGGACGCTCTCGTGAGGGGGTTCCTCGCCGCCGGGGCTCGGGGCGATGGTTCCTCGCCCGACCCCCGGGGCGCTCCCCCGCCACCCGTCGCCCTGGTGGCTCCCCACGCCGGCTACGTGTACTCCGGCCCGGTGGCAGGGAGCGCCTGGCGCCTCGTGGTGCCCGGGCGCGGGGAGGTGCGCCGGGTGGTGCTTCTCGGACCGAGCCACTTCGCCACCTTCCGCGGCTTGGCACTCCCCGAGTGCGCCGCCTTCGACACGCCGCTGGGGGAGCACCTCCTCGACCCGGACGGCGTCGCCGCGCTCGAGGCCCACCCGCTGGTCCGGCGCTCGGAGCGAGTCCACGCCCAGGAGCACAGCCTGGAGGTCCATCTCCCCTTCCTGCGCGTGGCGCTGGGCCCCGTGCCCATCCTGCCCCTCGTCACCGGCGACGCGGAGCCGGACGGGATCGCCGACGTCCTGGCCCGGGTCTGGGACGATACGACGCTCGTTGTGGTGAGCTCCGACCTGAGCCACTACCTGCCCTATGACCGGGCCCGCGAGGCAGACCGGACCACCGCCGCGGCCGTGGAACGGCTCGAGGGAGACGCCCTGGGCCCCCACGACGCGTGCGGCGTGGTCGCGCTCCGGGGCCTCCTGGAGGCGGCGCGACGGCGGAAGCTCACCGCGCGGTGCGTGGACCTGCGCAACTCCGGGGACACCGAGGGCTCCCGGGATCGGGTGGTGGGGTACGGCGCGTTCGCGTTCTGGGACGCAGCCTAAGCGCTTCCAAGGCGCACCGGCATCCGCCTCGAGCCCCACGCGCCCGGCGTCGCCTCGAACACCCCCGCGCACGCCTCGCCGCAGGCGCGGCAGCGGCCGGCGGCGTCGAGCCCCCACCCGGTGAGCGTGTACCCGTCGCGCCCCACCAGGCGCGCCCCGCACCCGTGGCACCACGTGGTCTGTCCCTCGGGATCGTGGACATTGCCCGTGAACACGTAGCGGAGCCCGTTGGCCAGGGCGAGCTCCCTGGCTCGGCGGAGGGTCGCCACGGACGTGGGGGCCACGTCGCGCATCTTCCAGTCGGGGTGGAAGGCGGAGAAGTGGAGCGGGACGTGGGGCCCCAGCTCCTCCGCCACCCAGCGGGTCAGGGCGTCCAGCTCCGCGTCGGAGTCGTTGGCGCCGGGAATGAGGAGCGTGGTGATCTCGGTCCAGACCCGGGTCTCCCGCACCAGCCAGCGCAGCGTGTCCAGCACCGGCTCCAGGTGCGCGGAGCACAGCTCCTGGTAGAAGCTCTCGGTGAACCCCTTCAGGTCCACGTTCACGGCGTCCATGACGGCGTAGAACTCGCGCCTGGGCTCGGGGAGCACGTATCCCGCGCTCACAGCCACCGAGCGCACTCCGACCTCCTTGCACGCCAGCGCCACGTCCACGGCGTACTCGTGGAAGACCACGGGATCGTTGTACGTGTACGCCACGCTACGGCATCCGAGGCGGCGGGCCGCATCGGCTATGGTGGCGGGGTCGGCGGCGTCGGCCAGCGTGTCCATCTCCCGGGACTTCGAGATGTCCCAGTTCTGGCAGAACCTGCACGTCAGGTTGCAGCCGGCCGTGCCGAAGGAGAGCACGGGCGTGCCCGGGAGGAAGTGGGCCAGGGGCTTCTTCTCGATGGGGTCCACGCAGTAGCCGCTGGAGCGCCCGTAGGTGGTGAGCACCACCTGGCCGCCCGCCGCCCCCCTCACGAAGCAGAGCCCCCTCTGCCCGTCGCGGAGCCTGCACCGGCGAGGGCAGATGTCGCACTGGACACGGCCGTCCCGGAGCGCCGTCCAATGGCGCGTGAGGTGTCCGGACACGGCTTCCGTCTGGGTCACGGCGGCTCTCCGGAGGCGCGGCCGGCCGCCACTCGGCAGGCCGGGGCCGCGTCTCTCCTACCCCTACCCTCGGAGCATGGCGTTGCTCCCTCCCGTCGTCGGGCCCGCACCCTCCAGGCTTCTACTCCAGGCCCGTGCCCCCGACGCGCCCGCAGCGCGTCCGAAACCGCCCTTCGGAAGCCGGCGTAGGGAAGCTCGGACCCACGCCTCGCCCTGCTGGAGATCACATGCGCGCCCGCCGCTTCGTCGCCGTCTTCCTCACGTCCCTGCTCCTCCCTTCCTTCGCCTTCGCGCAGGACCACGGCATCAAGCTCGCCGCGGGCGACTTCGGGCTGGGGATCGGGGACGTGCGCCGCCTGGACGGACTGCGCCTGAACTTCCGGGACCGTGACCTGGAGCTGGTCCGCGGAATCAACGCCACGATATGGGCGCCGCACGAGGACACGGACGCCCCGGGCGTGGTGAAGGGGCTGGCGCTCGGACTCCCCCTCACCGGCGGCGGCCGCGTCCACGGCTTCGCCCTGGGCGCCGGGATCGCCGTGCGCGACGACTTCGCGGGCGTCGGCCTCGCCCCCATCGGCATGGGCGCCGGCCGGAGCCTCCGGGGAATCGCGCTCGCAGGCGTCGGGCTGGGCACGGGCGGTGACGCGGAGGGGCTGATGGTGGCCGGAGTCGGCCTCGGCGCCGGGGGTGACATCCGCGGCCTGGCCCTGGGCGCCGGGATCGCCGTGCGGCACAGCTTCTCCGGCATCGGCCTGGCCCCCATCGGCATGGGCGCCGGGGAGGGCCTGCGCGGCATCGCCATCGGGGGCGTGGGGCTGGGCACCGGCGGCGACGCGGAGGGGCTGATGGTGGGCGGCGTGGGCCTCGGCGCCGGGGGTGACATCCGCGGCATCGTC